>CAMFDH010000032.1 GCA_945949035.1 uncultured Actinomyces sp. | reverse complement strand
GCGGCGGCGGCGGGGTCGGGGGAGTGGTCACCCCGGTTTTGTGGCGCAAGGTTCGCGACCCATGTTCGGTCGCGCGGCTCTGCATCTCTATTCAGTTCACAAGGAAGTAGGCCCCATGGCTTCACGGTCCACACCCGGGGGTGCCTCGTCGCTCCGCGACCCTTCGCATGTCCGGGCGTTCGTGCGTCGCTTGCGCTTCGCTCGTTCGCGCCGTTCGTGTGTCGGGCGGCCGTTGTGCAGTTGTGGTGTCCGCGCTCCGGGCGTTCGTGCGTCGCAGGTGCTTCGCTCGTCCGCGCCGTTGTGCTGACAGGTAGAACTAGACCACACTCGTCGTACATTTGCCTAAGAAACGTATGACAGCGAAGCGGGGTGCACCCCTGTGACCTGCGAAAACGCGATCCGGCGACACGGTGACAGAAAGTAGTTCGGAACTACTTTGCGTGAGAGTCCGCAGGCCAGGACAGGTTTGGCGAGGGCCGCGAAAAACTTCTTGGAAAGTTTCCCTGCACCTCTTGGACCTGCGGGTTTGTGGGATGTGACGCAGGTCACGTGCGTCTGACCTGGCGTTTTGTAAGCGTGGCGAGCTGGGGGCGTGGCGACACGACGAGTTCGAGGGGGGTTATTTGCTGTTGCGAAGGTGATTGCGAACGAAGTGGATCTTGAAATTGGTTGATCAAACAGGGGCAAATCGGAATGTTGATCTTGATGGGTTGGGGTTTGGTGGCGTGAGAAAGATGCTGAGGATTCTTAGGCTCTGTGGGGTCTCCTGCCTTCTGTTCGTAGGTGTTCTGTTGTCTTTAGGTATGGAAGTGGGGGAGAGGGAGGGGGGAACCCTTAGATTGAGAGAGACAGGGAGGGGTGGTCTTTCTCGCGCCATGAAACCCCAACCAGGGTGAGCGATGGGGTGGAGCCTCTTTTCCGGGATGTGAAAAAGTGCAGGTCAGAGCGTTTCGGTAGCGGAAAGTAGCCGGAAGGATCTTTGGGGCGAAACGGATACCCGCAGGTCAGAGCCTAGATATTCGTGGCGTCGGGGCTTCCGGGGGGCTACGCAAGGTGAGCGATGTGCAAATAGGGTGCCCGACCTGGGGTGATGATTGTTTTGTCCGGGTTTGGCTTTTGATCTTGAGGGTGTGGCGCACTTCACATCAGCGGTCGATTGGGTGCGGCGCAGCTCTCTGACCAGGAAAAAGACGCAGCAACAAGAGGGGGTAGGGGGGTACCCCGGGGGGTGGGGTGCTGCAAATCTTGTTCAGGGGTATTGACAGTCGGGGCGTTGTGGTGTATCGCGTGTGCGTCGCGTTGCGCGGGGGCGCGTGTGCGCTCGGTTCCTCATACAGGGTGGAGGGTCCCCCTGGGGTGAGGCAGGAGGGTGCCTGTATGCCCGCGTGGGGGCTTGTGGTGGGAGTGCTGGGGTGCTGGGAGGTGGTGGCACTGGGAGGGGCGCAGCGTGGCGCTGAGGGGTTTGTGCAGGTCAGAGCCTATGCACATCATTCTCATTTAGGACATTTGAGTATCTATGTAATGTCTTGTTCTCCTCTCATTCTGTATTCATTCCATCCATAACGGACATGGGAGACAGGCTGCACGGAATGTCCGGATTGAAAGGGCATGACCCTCTCTCGCCCTCTTTGTTCTCTTTGGTTATGTCTGTAATCAATTGATATTGAATGGAATTAATGAGTAATAAAGTCATGACAAGAAAGACAGAAGGAGACAGAGGGGGCAGAGTGCCGGGCGCAGAGAACAAGCCATGCCATAACGGACAACCATCCAACCAACCACCCATTCCATACCCGAACCAACCAACCACCCTCACACCCATACACACATACATGAATAGGACAGAAGAGACAGAGGGAAGAACGCGCCGGACACCACCCCCCACACCCTCCAGACCACCCCACCAACCACCACCCCTTCACCACCCCAGACAGACACCCCCCACCAACAAACAACACCCACAAACAATCCATATCCCTTTATCCATTAATCCCTTTCAATCATTCTCCTTTCTTTAATCCAATCAATGAACAACAACACAACAAACACCATGCATAAACAACAACACATAACCAACCAACAACCACACGACAACACGCGACCAGCAAGCAGGAAACGAAACAGAAAAGAAAGAGAACCACGCGAAAAAAAGCCGAGCGAAACACACCCTCTAACTGCCCACCATAAACAACAGAAACACGAATCCGAATTTCAAATACAAAAGGGGCCCCCAATTAGGGTCGTGCATCCGTCCACGTGTGGGCTCCGTGGGCTCCGCTGCAACAGTTCCCAGGTCAGAGCCCTCGTCATGCGAAGCCTGACCCAGAAAAAATCGCGGTTCGCGCGCACACGTGGGCTCGCTTATGTGTTCGACTTAGGAAACCTCCCTCGCAACAGAATCCAACGGATTACAGGGCCTTGTTGCCTTTCGTTGCTCTTCCCTCCGCGCAGAAATCTGACCCTCCCCATGGAGCACTTTTGATGTACTCTGGCGTACATGGGGACGCTCTAAGTCCTGGAGATCAAGCGACCACCGCCAAGTGACTGCGCTTGATCTCGTTCCATTTGGGGCCCCGGTCGCGCAGCTGCCGACCGGGGCCCTTTTCTTCTTCCTCAGCACTTCTCCTTGAGCAGCTTCAAAAAGTCCTCGACGAACTTCTCGTCGGCGTCCTCATCGCCGAAGCCGTAGTACTCCACGGTCTTCAGGGAGTCGTCGCTCCGGCCATAGGCCGAGCAGTAGGCGGCCTGCTGGTCAGGGGAGGAGAGGAGCCATTCGCGCTCGGCTGCTGTGTACGTGGGGCGGGGAGCCGGTTCCTCCTCTGTGCAGGAGGTGGCCAGGAGAAGGATCAGGGGGGTGAAGATCAACGGGATTCGGGCGTAGCGCAAGGAGTTCTCCGTTACTGTCGGTGGTCAGTGCCTACTGTGCGTGTCTAGATGTTTAGGGTGGCCGGATGCACCAGGGAATCCTTCCTCCCCACATGGCTGAGCGCCTGGCTCAGAAACGGCCTCACCTCTTCACCCGGGCCCTCCGGCATGACGCCGGGCTCCGGCAGGCCCGGGAGACGTTCTCCGCCTCCCCTGCGCCTGGAGACATCGACGTCTTCGACGCCAAGGGGACCTGGGACGACACCCCCGATGACATGGCCTCTCCAGACCTTCCCCAGGCGGTGCGACTACATGCGATGGCGGACGCGACCTCACGAGTCCTCAACGCCGTCGACGTGCCGGACGGAGTGGTGCGCTATGGCGAGGACTACGCCAACGCCTTCTACGACGGGCGTCATCTGGTGTTCGGGATGGGTGACGGAGAGGTCTTCGGAGACTTCACCGTCTCCTTGGAGATTTTCGCTCACGAGTTCGGCCACAAGGTGGTGGACGCAGGTCCGAAACTGGAATATGCGGGCGAACCGGGCGCATTGAACGAGCACATTGCTGACGTCATAGGTGTATGTGTACGTTCATCACAGGATGTTCCCGGCACGCCTCACAACTGGCGCATCGGGGACGCGCTTTTCATGGACGGCGTCTCGGCCTTGCGGGACATGCGATCCCCCGGCACCGCGTACAACAACCGGCTACTGGGGCGTGATCCGCAAGTGGGTCACATGCAGCACTACGTGCGCACCTTCAAGGACAACGGCGGTGTGCACCTGAACTCCGGCATCCCCAACCGGGCCTTCGCTCTCTTCGTCGAGGCCACTGGCTTGCGGATGCACGAGGACCCGCTGCGCATCTGGCTGGAGACGTTGGCCCTGTCCGGGCCGCTGACGAACTTTTTCTACTTCGCTCAGGCGGCGGTGACGGTGGCCGGGGAAGAACTGGGGCCCGCCCTGAAGGCGGCCTGGCACGAAGTGGGGATCGACGTATGAGCGACGACCAAGCATGCCGTTCGTGTGGTGCAAGTTTCATCTACCAGGCAGGGGGCCGGGTGTGCAGCCGAGAGATAGCCATTATCGAGACCGGCGTGTACGACGGGGTCCTCTACTGGCAGTGTCCTTTCTGCAAGATCATCCGACACCGATGGAAACTCGGCACAGAGCTGCGCACACTGGCTGACGCCGTCCTGCGCACCCACTTCCCGCACCTGGCCGCGTGATCAGCATGTGGCCCTTTATCTGCGTACTGCTGGCAGTGGCGTTGTGCCTGGAGACTGGAGTCCTGATCGGACTGTGGCGCTGGAAGGAAACCTATGACCAACGTGATGGCTACGGAGCAGGGCGAGCCCGTCGACTCCTTGGCCCAGGCGATGGTGGACCTTTCTGCCCGGGGTATGACCTTGGCGCAGATCGCGGCCAAGGTTGGTCTGGAGGTTTCGACCGTCCACGAGAGGATGACGTCGTTCCTGGAGAACCAGGCGACGTCGATGTCCATCGTGCAGATGCGGATGCTCCAGTTGCGACGACTGGAAGGCATCATGAACGCGATCGACCGTCAGGTGATGGGCGGCGACCTCCTCACCCAGGGGCGCAACGTCAAGAACTTGATCGACGTGATCCGCGAGGTCACCGAGTTGATGGACTTGAAGAAGGACAGGCTGCGTGATGAGCAGGTCCGCCTGACTCAGGCACAGACCGCCCTGGTTCTCCGCTCCATCGGAGTGCCGCAGCAAGTGCTGCTCGCCGAGATCCTGGAGTCGTGGGTGAGCGAGGAGCGCGCTGACGACTTCCGGACTTTCTGGAACCAGCGGTTCCCGGAGTTGGCCGCTCGGGGGGTTGAGGAAAATATGGAAGCTATGGTGCAGGTGGGGGCTGGAGCAGGCCCCATCGAACTGTTGCCTGTTCCTCGGAACGATGACGATCAGTGAGGACGATCATGGACGAGGCAGAGCTGCGGGCCCGGCTCAATCCGGTGGAGCCCAGCGAGGAGAAGGCCGAGCGACACCGGAAGGTGTACGAGCTTTGCACTGCTCTGGGACTGGCCCTGAATGAACTGGTTCCGAGCGGCCGGGAGAAGTCTCTGATGGTGACGCACCTGGAAGAGGTTGTCGTGTGGGCGAACAAGGGGGTTGCCCGCAGCCGCGCGTGAACGGGTGAACCTGGTGACCCGAGGGTCAGGTGATGCCCTATGGTGAGAGGGCAGGAGAAGGTTCCTTCCTTGTTCGAGGAATCTTCTTCCCTTTCGACGAAGCCCCGCGTTCTTCATCGGCGCGGGGCTTTGTCGTGCTCGTGCGGGGGGAACAATGAGGGCATGGGGAAGAAGAGGGGTATACCTCCAGGGCAGCTCGACATGGTCCTGGACGGCATCATGGACAGCGATCTGGCCGTCGAGACGGACACGATCCTGGGCGTCTCGATCGTGCACCGCTGTGCGCTGTGCAACCCCCGGATTTCCGCCGAGGAATCCCGGGCCTACGGGATCGGGTACGACTGCGCGGCAGAGCTGGGACGTACGGTCTGGGCTCAGCGCCGGGCGGAGAAGCGCGCGGCCGAAGTCATCCAGCATGTAGGGAAGCAGAGGGACGCCAGTGAGTGATGAGCAGTGCCGGAAGTGTTCCCGGCAGTTCAAGGCCACCGGGCTGTTGGTCCGGTGGCGTCAGTCCCCGTTCTGCATGGACTGCGTGCACTGGTGCGGGGACAGTGAGATCGCTGATCACTGGTGCATGATCGATCAGTGGCGTGTCGACAGTGCGAGCCGCATCTGATTCTGCTTTGGGGAGGCCCGGGTTCCTGGGGACCGGTCGGTACGGCTGGCTCCGGGACCTTCCGGTCGGCAGGTTCTTCCTCTCGTGGGGAAGCTGACTGCAACTCACTGCTGCGGCCTCGCACACCCGGGCGGGCACGTGGCACAGGTGACGCTATCAGGAGATCTGGTCCGGATTCATAGCCTGTGCCGCAGAGTTAGTTACGCCTGGGCGTAACCAACTCTGCAAAAATCGCTCGACGTCACCGGGAGGGGACCGGAGGTGGGGCCATCTTGAGGTCGACGGTCCGTTCTTCCACGAGGGCGCATCGCTCTCCGTTCTCGTTCGTTCCCGTCTTGACCCGCATCATGTCGCCCTCGGAGTGTTCAATGGTCATGCCCCAGTAGACGATGCATTTGCCGTCCTTGACGACGATGGGCTCACTGGGCGGAATCTCGCGAGGATCGATGGAGTGGGCCACGAGCCAGTCCTTGATGGCGCACCTCTCCTCATCCGTCAGAGAGAACCAGGTGTCGGGCTGGTAGACAGTGATGCCCTTGATGTCAGACAAGATGATCTCCTGCAATCTGGTGCATGAACGCACTGAAAGCTGTCTCCACGGATGTTCGGATCGTCGTAGACATACAGGCCCGGCACGGGTCGGTCTCGTGGATACACGGGACGGTGCGCTTGAAGGACTTGGTCACGGCGGGAAGCATCTCGGTGTCGTGCGGATTCCCCGTGGGGATCTTCAGTGAACTGGCGGAGTGAGCAAGGGCGGCAGGCAGCGGTTCACGTACGTACGGGGGATGCGGAGCTGCCCGGGAGAACTCCTCCAGGACCCGGCTGGCGTACCCCTTGCCCCGCCACTTCGGAAGTAGGTAGACGGAGTGGATCTCGCTGCGTTCGTCGTCCGGAGGTCCGCAGGTCGCCGTGGCCAGCGCGCCGATGGGCCGGTTTCCCTTGCGGATGAGGAGGGTGGCCGTACTTTCCGAGACAAGGGGGGCAGGTGGAAGCAGGCCGGTGGCCAGCAGGGCTTCGTCGATGTAGTCGCAGGCGGCATCGACGATGAAGGAGTGTTCCTCTCGGGTGAGAGGAAGGTTCATGCTGATGATCATGGCGTTGCCTCGTTCGTGGTGAGAGAGTCAAGGAGGCGTTCTAGCTGCTGTTCCGACAACTCGGTCAGCCCCCGTGGGGGTGCCTGGTCTGTGCATTCGCGGTGCTGGGCCATCCAGGAGCGTAGAGCGTCGGGGTCGGTACGGTCGACGTGGCAGAAGCAAGCGCAGATGTCGAGGTCGGGACAGTGGTGGTGTTGGAAGCTTTTACAGAAGGATGACCGGGCGACACCCCGGGCGGGGTCAGGGAGGCGCGGGGGTTCGAGGAGGCGCACGACGGAGTCAGTGATGACGTATGCGAGTGCGGTGAACTCGTCGTTGTCCATCTCTGCATCGGCGAGGAACGTTTCGCATGCGCGTGCCAGACCATCCTTCACGGCGTGCCCGATCAATCCCCGGAGTTCTTCGTCCATGATGGTCATTCTTTCATCTATCGGCCGTGCGAACTGCCAGGTTTCAAGGCATGATCTTCCTCGTAGGAAGACCTAGGAGGCGAATAATGAAGAGTTACCGTGAGGTTCTGGAGACATTTCCCGACACTAAGGAGGGGGAAGCTGAAGCTTGGGATGCCACCAGAAAATACGCCACGCTGCTGGTCGCTCAATCGGCGCAGGACCGTCTGGCCATAGGGGTGCGTCGTATCAGGAATGAGGCGAATCAGTCGGTTTTCGCAGTCGTGGTGGTGGATCGTAAGGACCTGAAGAGCCCTACGTGAGGAAACGCAAAGGCCCCTGTCTCCCCTTCTGGGAGGACAAGGGCCTTTGCGTGATGAGTGCGGTAGATGCTACTCGTCGACGAGTGCAGGGAGTCCAGCTGGACCGCGAAGAAGGTTCACCGCGTCCGTGAGGCTGGTGCAGCGCAGGGATTCCATGGACTTGTCGGGTCGGACGCAGTGGTGCCGGGGTCGACGGGGGAAGCGGGACCGGGTGGTGAAGGTCCATCCGAGGAAGACGCCTTCCGCCTCGTGGGGGATGACGTCGTAGGCGTCGTCAGGGAGTTGCGGAAGAGCGGGAACCTTCAGCTGGGGGGCGAGGGCGGGGGTCATCGCTGTTCCGAAGTCAGTTGCAGGGGAACAAGGACGGGGCCTGGGTGTACCGCTTCTTGACGTAGCCGGAGTACAGGGAGCCCCACCCGCCGCCGCCGCCACGCTTGACCTGGACGACCTTGATGAGGCCGGAGCCCTGGGGGCCGCACCCGGTGAAGGAGAAGTCCTGGTTCTCGCCGATGCCGGAGCCGAGGTTGTTGCCGTTGCTGTCGCGGAGGATGAGGCCGCCGGTTCCGAGGGCGGGCCAGCTGCTGATGCTGGACTTGACGGTGGGGGTGGCGGCGGAGGCGGTGGCGGAGGTCATGCCGAAAGTGGTGAGGGTGGCGGCCGTGGTGGCTGCCAGGGTGAGGGCGAGGCGCTTCGTCTGCATGGTGATCTCTTTTCGTTCAGGGTGCATGAAGGCATGGCCTAGACCGCAATCTCTTGGCCTAGGCCGCTTGGCATAGGCCACTATGCCGCACGGAAGCTGCCTGCTGCAAGGCGCGGTGTTCCAGGGTGTGGATCGAGGTAGGCAGCAGATGGAGCGCCCGTACCAGATGGTGAGCGGTACCTGGGTTTCAGTTCTTCCTCGTATGCTCTACGCGATGAATGATTACAGTATGTGTTCATGCGGTGGCTGTGAGTCATGCCGCCGAAGGGCTGCTCTGTCCGTCGTCCGGTATGTGCTGAAGCGCCGAAGGGGGCAGCGCAAGCCCTACACCTCCACCGATCCGGAGGAGCGTCAGTACGTGCAGCGCCAGATCAGGATGCTGCTGGCCATGACCGGCCTGGGCGATGAGGGGCTGTACTCCGACGGAGAGATGCAGCGGTCCGCATGGGGGAGGGCAATGAGAGCCAAACAAGAGTCACAATAAGTAGCCATCGAGTTACGGTGGGTACATGGCTTCACCACTGAGCGCATCCGCATTCCTCAGCCAGCTCAAGACCTTCGGCGTCCGCTACGAAGAGCGCGGCAACTGGAGAACCCACAACCGGAACGGCAAGGGTGCATGGGGTCCGGTCAACGGCGTCATGCTCCACCACACCGTCACCTCAGGACTCAAGCCGTCGCTCGGGATCGTGACCAACGGATACTCGGGCCTGCCCGGTCCGCTGTGCCACGGGCTCATCGACAAGACCGGCGTCGTGCACCTCATCGGCTGGGGACGCACTAACCATGCCGGTCTCGGAGACGACGATGTTCTGGCGGCAGTCATCGCTGAACGCGCCAGCCTGCCTCCGGCAAACGAGGCCAACACCGACGGCAACGCCCGCTTCTACGGCTTCGAGTGCATCAACCTCGGGGACGGCAAGGACCCCTGGCCCGAGGAACAGGTCGATGCGATGTGCCGCGCCTCCGCCGCCCTGTGCAAGGCTCACGGCTGGAACCAGCAGTCCGTCATCGGCCACCTGGAGTGGCAGCCCGGAAAGATCGATCCGCGCGGCTTGTCCATGTCCACCCTGCGAAGCCGCATCGCCGGGTACCTCAAGAACCCGCCGAAGGGCGGCGGACCGACGAAGCCGGTCGTCGACCTCTCCGAGCTGATCAAGGCAGCGAAGACCGACCCCAAGGCACAGGGCGCCCCTGTGACGTACAAGGGCGTCAGGACGGTTGAGGACGCTCTGGTCGCCGAGGGTTTTCTGGCCAGGTCGCTGGCCGACGGGCACTTCGGCACAGCCACGGTGACCGCGTATCAGAAGTGGCAGCTCAAGCTCTACCCGGGGGCTTCCACCAAGCCCGGGGGAGCAGCGGACGGCATCCCCGGCATGGACAGTCTGAAGAAGTTGGGCGCCAAGCACGGCTTCACCGTCAAGGCGTAGAAGGCTAGAACGGTCATGTCGTCCGGAACCGAGAAAGACCCCCAGGTGAACGCGGTGCCCGGGGGTCTTTCTCGACAGGCGCGGATCCGTGAGGTTTCCCTCTTGCCGTGCCGGTTCATCCGGGAGGATGGAGTGGCCGAGCAGGAGTTGCACCGCCCCAGATCGTCCTGTCTGGCCCTGCGAGTTACCAGCCGTGGGGACTGGAGAGTGGACGTGCATGCCTGAACGTCGCTCTGTTCGCAGAGTAGAACATCCTCAGGGGCGCCCGGTCAGGGTGGGCGGTGATGCACACGATCGAGTGTTCCGGATCCGGCGCACTCCTGGGAAGTCCGACCTTCCTGAGCTTCATGATGCGGCGATGCCCAGATTTACACGGGTCCATCAGCCCCCGTCGGCAGGCGGATCCCTGTAAAGTTTCAGCCTGCCGACGGGGCCCACCGGTCAGGGCGACGGCGTAGAAGGCCCCCCTGAACGATCCTCGGGTCCCCCCCGAGGCGGAAAGCGTCACACAAGGGGGCGGGTGATGACAAGCGGATCAGATTCGCACTTGGATTCTGCTGGTCAGCTCTCGGTGTCCGGCGCGAGGACGGACCGGATCTCGTCCGGGTGTGCCAGGTCGGAGGGGTGGAGGAAGCGC
>CAMFDH010000031.1 GCA_945949035.1 uncultured Actinomyces sp. | reverse complement strand
CATTCTTAATTAACAATAATAGAGTTACTGTCCGCGGTCCTGGGTCAGGTCGATCGACTTCTGGAGCTTGCGGATGTCGTCGCTGTTCAGCTTCAGGTCACTCATCATGTTTCCTTTCTGTGCTCTCTTCTTGAGAACATCCGGCCCCGCATCGATATGACTCCACCGGTGCGGCACCGCACGCCTTCAAATTCTTTTCAAGCCGTGGGAGCATTCCAGCAGGCGTCCGTGCACTTCTTCCCGCCGTGGAGATCCGGAATTCCTGGACGGTTGTCCGCGAAGTCCTCCCAGTTGTCGATGTTCCGTAGGACGTCGCGGAACCAGGCCCCCTTGGGGGTGATCCACGACCCCCCAATGGCGCCTCCGTGCTCGATCAGGTCAGCATTGGTCAGCATCGACAGCACAAGGTGCGCTGACCCCTCACCACCGGCGGCCTCGGTCACCTTCTCCGGGTGCTCGTAGAAGGGAGCCAACTCCAACAAGTGATGGACCAGTCCGTATGCGGCCTCCGGGGTCCCGCACTCGCAAAGCTTCAACTCTTCGTCGAACAGCCGGTAGAGGTGGTTCATAGTGTTCTTTCGGTACATTTTTCATCCTTTCCGTGCTCTCTCGCTGAGAGCATCCAGCACCCCACTGACAGCACCCCTCGGGGCTGTCAGCGGAGCACTGCACGCCATCAGAAGCGGGTCATTCGTCCTCCAGAGTCAAGATCTTCAGGACGCGGGCCCACCCCGCTCGATTTTCCGCACCGCCTGAAAATGGAGGTCGGCGAGGAAGAGAATGTCTCGCATGGGAACTATGACCTCTTCCTCATCGGGTGAGTGGGAGTGCATCGTGAACGTGACGTCGCAATCCAGATCTCCCAGATCATCCAGGTCATACTGCCGCTCGGACGGTCCTGTGCATTTCATGCTCGCCCCTAGAGGTCGTACATGGCGATCACGCCGGTGTCGTCGTAGACCATCAGGCGCGGCCCGTCACCAGCGCCCCGGCCGGGGCCGGTTCCGAGGTGACACCACTGAAGCTTCTTAGCCCCCTCGACGAGGACATACGCCGTCTCGTAGTCCACGTCGGTCTCCCGGTCACCCTGGAGGTAGTCATGGAACTGTTCGCGCACCCAGTCCAGGGTGGCGGTGGTGACCACTCGGGACTCCTGGCCGTCCGAACTGTCGTCCTGGATGAACACGAACACCGGCTCACCCTGCGGCGGGGGAGCGAAGTGAACGGGTGTCTTCATGTCGGTTCCGATCATCGGGAATCCGCTCATTTTTCCTTCTCCTTTTCGTCCAGCTCATTGAGCATGGTGCCGTCTCAGACGGCGACCTGGTAAATGGATTTGCAACCCTCTTTGTAGGGCTTTCCTATGACTCGCCCTTCAACGGGCTGGCCGGTCCGTCGTCGAGCCCTTGCTTCCGGTCCAGAGAAACCACGATCCGGACGTCCTTCTCGGTGGGCCAGCCGCCGAGATTCCACCGCCCTGTGCTTTCCGGGCGGGCGGAGACAGCGATGCCCCCCAGTTCCTTGGCCCGGCGGCGCGCCGTTGTCTGATCCATTCCTGCCCTCATCACCAGATGTCCTTCCTGTCGAACCAGTAGAGCGTGCCGCCCCCGATGATGTCTCCGTAGGCTTCGGTCGGACCCATCGCGTGGTTTCGGTACCACAACTCCCAGTCGTCTTCGCTGACAAACTGGTTCACGTCCGGACGGCCCTCCTCCTCCGGGCCGTACGTCTCCCGAATGTGTTCCTGGGCAAGGCCCTGGAAGTCGTCCTCGGTAGTGCCGTTGGCTGTTCCCAGGATGGTGGTGAAGGTCTCCGGGTCGAGGCTGTCGAACCCTTCCACGTCGACCATGTTGATGATCGCCTGCATGATGAGTGGGTCCTTGGCCACCACATCGCTTGTGTCCACTGTCTTGCACATGAACTGAGCCAGCGGCCAGTCCACGAGATCCGGGTCCGCCTCCCGGAACATCGCGATCTCCGCCTGATCGTAGGAGTCCTTCCACTCCTGGGTGGAGTACTGCGGGTTGCTCATGTTGCCTCCTTCTGGGTTCTGGCGAGGATGCTTGCGACGGACACGTACAACAGGTACTCGATGAAGTGCGAGGCCACCTCCCGGGACGAGGTGGCGAGCATGGCCAGGGCGAAGCTCCACTTGGCGGGCTCCTCCGGCACGGTGGACGTGACGACGAAGACCTTCGCCAGCTGGTCGACGTCCACATCTTCCGACTTCCGGAAGTTGGCCAGATCGAAGCCTTCGTAGTTCGGGGACCATGTGAGAGCCAGCACTGCGGCGGCGTTGTACCAGCCGTACTGGTTCACCAACATGTCAACACGGCCGCTGATCTTGTCGGCCGTAGAGTCGAGGCTGTCCTCCTCCAAGGCAGTTGCGAAGTCGGCGAACAGGTCCCCCGCTTCCCACTGAAGGAGGGCGACGTCCGCGTCCGGCAGACGGGGATGGGAGTCCTGGGGAAGCGGCTTGCCTTCTTTGAAGAGTCGAATGAACTCCACCAGCGTGATCATTCGTCGTCCTCCTCGTCTTCCCACAGCTCGTCTTCCTCGTCCTCATCCTCGAAGCGCTGCTGATCCTCCTCGGTGAGGAATTCGAGATAGTCCTCCTCCCAGTCACGGTTGTCCCACGCCCGCCGCTTGCAGATGTCCTCGGACCAGTTGCCGAACTCACCGCACCGGGGACCGTAGAAGTCGGTGAACCGCTTCATCTCCTCCAGGTTGTCCACGCAGATGTCCGGCCAGATGTCCATCCAGCCAACGTCCCAGCGGGCGTCGGCGGGCCAACGGTCCATCTGCTCGAAGGCATCCGCGTGGTGGATGGTGACGCGGGGGTCCTTCAGGTAGTGCGGTCCGACCAGCTCGATGACCCGGTCATCGGACTCGATCACATCGACGTGCTTGACATGATCGAAGCTCAACGCTGCGGAGAGAACCATCCCGATGCCGAGGCCGCCGATCACCACACGCTCCGCCTTGGTGGTGCTCATGGCGAAGACCGGAGCAGCGTGGTCCTCCCGCTCTGCGGTGGTGTCGGACATCCACACAACTCCCCCCTCGGAGAGGCGGGTGTACCACCCAGGCTTCGGGGCCCGCCCCTGGAGGGACGCGCGGGCCAGAGTGAGCGGTGAGATCGCGTCCTTGCGCTTCTCGTGCTCGGGCTTCCAGTCCTTAAGGCTGATCACTTCGAAGCGATCGACCTTCATCCCGCGCACTTCACCCTCCGGGATGTTGACCGCCATACGGTCGTAGATGTCGGTGTACCCCATCAGTCGGTCTCCTCGATCTGGTTCCGGTAGTGGTCGGCGACTCGCACGTGCTCGCCCCAGGAGGTGCACACGTACAGGTAGTCAGGGAGGGTCATGCCGACCCAGGAGCGGGCATCCTGAGTGGACAGCCGCTCCGAGTACTCCCACACCCCCGTCATGTCTCCGGGCTGGGAGCCGGACCCCTCCTGGATGTGGGGATCGGCCCCCTGTTGGACGCTGGCCTCGTCTACGACGAGATCTCCGCTCCCGTTCCTGCTCACTCGTGCAGAGATGCACCTCATGCAGCTTCCCCTCTCCATGGCCTAGGCCATCGTAGCCCTTACTGAGCGGCGGTGTACGCCTTGATGACATCGACCGCCGGTTCCCGCTCCTCAACCACTGCCGTGATGGCGTCGTCCATCAAGTTCCCCTCCGGCACTCCGAGCAGGCGGAGCGTCCCGGTGAGGGCCGAGTGCAGGTTGGCGTACGGATAGTTGGGGTGCGGACACCGCTCTCCCTGATCGTGGCTCCGGGTGTAAGCGGCGACGAGCGCCAGCACGTTGTCCCGGCTGAGCTGGTGCATCAGCTTGCCGAGGTCGTCGACCATGTCCAGGGCGCACTGGCGGTCCCGAGGGGTCTTCAGGCTCGACTTGGCAGTCAGCTTCGCCATCGTGATCAGTTCTCCATCATGCACTCGTGAATAGCCTCTTCGGCCGGGGAACCGTCACCCATCATGTCGAGAACGTCCCGCTGCTTCTCTTCGGGGACGCCGATGAGGGACAGCATCTTCGGCAGCTGACTGTCGATCACCGCACCGACGGGTGCGAGCCCTTGCTGAAGCTCCTCCTCTTCCAGATCGTCGATGTACCTGACCAGGTCCCAGATCATGTCCAGGACTTCGGACGCCTGGTTCCGCTGTTCGTCGTTCTTCAAAACCTTGTTCATGATGGACTCCCTAGGTGTGCCTGATGATCTTTTGCTTCAGAGTCTGACGACGGGACTTCTTTCTCCTCCCGACTTGCCCTCTTCTACCGGTTGACGAAGTTCTCGGCGTAACCGTCCGAGAACTGAACCACCTTATCCCGGAACATCGGCTCCTTGTCCGACAGAACCTTCCAGATCTTGGTGTAGTCCTCGCTCCCGACCAGATTGTGCTTCTTCAGGAGCTTCCCGTACCCGAAGGCCAGGTCCAGCGTGCAGGGGCGGTCGGCCAGCAGGTCCTCGTAGGAACCGGTGCCGTATCCCCCCTCGACCTCGTGCACCTCGGCCGAGTCGTTCTCCACGCTGATGCAGTAGCCCAGCTGCCAGGGGTCCTCGGTGTAGATCTCCGGATCGTACCCGCCGCCCGTCGAGGTGGCCGACGCCGCCTCCGGCGCCCGGTCGTCCGCCGACGCCGACCCGCCGCACGCTCCCAGGATCAGCGCCAGCGCCGCCGCAATACCGCCCAGTGCCTTGCTCATATCCAGCTCCTTGTCTCTCGGTCGTGCTCCCACTCCGGAACCACACAAAAGGAGGCGCCCCGAAGGGTGCCTCCCAATGTGGAGTTCCGGCCGTCAGGCCGTCTCGTTCCGTTGTTTCGCCGCCAGCCACTGCTGGTAGACGTGGTTGTCCTTCAGGGACTCCCGGCGTCGCTCTTTGTCCTTCCGGGACTCCTCCAGGTAGACATCCAGCACCTCATCCACCTGCGCCTCAGTCATCCCGAGGCGGGCCGCAGTGGCGGCCCGGATGGAGGGGTACGGAGCTTCCTGCCGGTCAGGCACCCGAACCCACCGAGTTGGGCACGGGTGGGATGTTGGCCGGGGGGATCTCCAGCGTCCTGTCCCGATAGAGGAGCTGGAGCCGGTTCACCAGCCCTTCGGCCTTGCCCTTGTCGACGCTGAACAGGACCAGCACATCACTGCACCGGTTCTGAGTCGTCCACTCGGGGTCCCGGCTGCGCGCCCACACCGAGAACTTGTCCGCCATGTCTACTTCTCCTCTTCGTCGGGTTGTCTGGCCACCTCGACGGGCTCTCCCCGCCGACGGTGCTCCTCCAGATGTGCGTAGAACTGACTCAGCTGGCGCTGGTTTCGCTCCACCTCGGAGCCTCGAACGGCCCGGTCGGAACCGGCCGTTCGGCGCCACTCCCGGATGTGCGGCACGATGTGCCGTCCCTGCGGGTTGTGACCGGAGGTCGGGGGAAGCGGAAACCCGTCGAGCCCGCTCACTCCTCAACCTCCCGCTCACTGCTAGCAGCCGGTACCGGCTCGCTGATCTGCGTCATCGTTCTTCCTTTCGGTCTGATGCGGGCCGTCGGAGCGATGTCCTACGGACCCAGGACACCGACAGATGCCGGAACCCGAACTTACGAGGCACACCCTCTGGCCACAGCGCGTACGCCGCCCCGTCCGGGTACACCTCCTCCAGAGAGAGCCCCGGCGGAGGCATCGGATGCTCGTGAGGGTTGTCCCAGTCCGTCACCTTGTACCGACCGGCAATCGGGGAGTCATCCGGGGCGTAGAGGACGATCTCCCCGATCGGAATGGGTTTGTCCCCGGGCACATAGTCCGTCTCGATGCGGGTCATGTCAGTTCCAGACCGGCGAAGCCGTAGAGGGTGTGCCGCCCCGAGGCGCGGGAGACGATGCGTTCACCGAGGTCGAGGACCATGGCTTCGTCGGCATCTTCCTCCTCGTACCAGCGCAGGATCAGCACGCCGTAGAACTTGGCGAAGTCGGTCTCACTACCCCGGATGGCCGGGCAGTGCTTCGAGTACACCGACTCGAACATGTCGGTTGCGTCCCAGGTGATGGCGTCGTGGACATCCGCCTCATGGGCGGCCCCCTCGAAGACGTGCTTCGGAATCTTGATCGTCACGTTTTTCTCCTTCTCCCGCATCCCGGTCTGAGAATGCGCGGCAAACCGACGCCCCGAAGGGCGCCAGCCACCGTGCTCCCTCAGTCCGCCTTGTTGTCCGGGTGCCGCTCGACCTCGCCGACGAACGCCCAGGTGTGGCCGCCAGTGGCGTAGTGCCCCGGGCTGAGTTCCCGGTCCAGTCGATACTTCGACCGGAACAGGTCGTAACCCGCGACCTTCGCCGTGTAGATATTGGGCTCATCCCGCCATGTTCTGGTGACCAGCACCCGGACGCCGACAGGGATGTCCGCCTTGCTCGGCGGGGGCGGAGGGACCTCCCGGATGTCGACCCGGTCGATCTCCACGAACCGGTCCCGCAGCCCTTCCTTGATCGCGTTCCCGACCCTTCGGGCCTCGTTGAGGTCGCTTTCCCCGGGCGGCGCTTCGGCCAGGTGGACAATCAGCTGGTAGGCGTTGCTGCTCACTCTTCTCCCTCCTCGGAGGCGTTGCCCTGCGTCAGGTCCGGGATGATCGAGTCCAGGTCCATTGCCGGAAAATCCCTGGTGGCGATGAGGTACTTGGCCACGTCCATTCCGAGAGGGGTCAGCACCCGGCGGTGCACTCGGTTCTCCCGGATGAGCGGAGACGGGCCCCGCATGAGAGAAACGACGGTCCGTTCGTTCGCAGAGGCAACCGTCACTACATCCCAGCGCTTGGACTCCCCCATGGCGTGGGCGAGGACGCTCTGCTGTGCCTGGGTCAGCGGCTCGATGATTCGCTCCATCACGTCGCCTACGTCGGCGGTGATCTCGAACTTCATGCGGAGGGCACCTTCCTTTCCTTGATCTTCTTGTTGAATGCCGTGGGGGAGAGGGTGCGGACGTTGACGGACATCCCGATGTGCCGGGTCACGTCATCCCGGGTGAACCACCGCTCGCTGTAGCCGTGAAACAGGTAGGCACCGTTAACCTTCTCGGCGATCTGAATACGGCGGAAGACTTCGCCCACGTTGTCTTCCGTCACCCTTCCGATGTCGGTGTGCCACATGGCGTTGGCTAGAGCCTCGGTCAGGGGAATGAGTTCTTTGAGGCCACCTTCCCATTCCACCAACAGACCATCACTGTTCTTGACGTTGTCGATGTTGATGCGGAGCCTCATCCCTTTCGCTCCTCCATGTCCTTCATCACCTCGACATACTTGTTGATCTCCTCGGCGAGAGCCGGATTAGACTCAGTGAGGGTGGCGTAGGTGCGCCAGTAGCGCTCCTCCTGCGGCCCCCACTCGGAACCGCCGAGGAAAATGGCGTCCACGGGGGCGTTCTGAGCCTTGGCCTCCGCGCACTGCATTTCGATGTAGTACGCGTGGCTCCCCATGTTTACCCCCCAAGCCACAACGTGGCGGTACCCGTGGTGCACGGAGGGGTCGTGTACCGACTTGTTCTTCGGCAGCTTCCAGTTGATGACGCCGCCGTACGGAAGGTTATTCATGGAGCCTCCTTAAAGGGGGTATGTGCAGGGTTTCTGTCCGGCGAGAGACCCACGGAACCTCCCCGCCGAGGCGGGAAAGCCCCGAAGTCCTCCCCTCGGGTCATTCAGACTTGAAGAGGTACATCATCGGGCCGTGCTGGTAAATCCGGAGGTCCGGCCGCTGATCACGAACGTATTCCTCCCACTGGAAGTAAGCCCCGACCAGGCGGTCGGAGGCCAGCGGGTCCAGGATGCGGTCCTCGTAGCCAGAGAAATACCTTTGGATCACCTCGGAAATGTCCCGGCCCGAACCACGGAACGTCTCAATGAACTGGGTCCTCAGTTCCTTTGCGTCCCACTCGTACTCCGCCCCCGTGCTGCCCTTCTCGTTGGTGGCGAACGTGAAGAACTCGTAGAGCGCTCCGTCGTCCTCCCCGGCCCTCTCGTAGATCTCCTTGAGGCTGTCGGAGAACTCGTTCTTTTCGTCTTCGTCGTCCTCACCTTCGAAGTCGATGACCCAGTCCTCCTCGACCAGGCGGCTGGTCAGGTTGTGGATGTCAGTGATCTGCATGGAAACTCTCCTTGTTCGATGTAAAACGGGGTCCCGGAGTGAAAGTCTCTGCTCCGGAAGGTCTACAGGGAGACCCAGCCGCCCGTCTGGTTGACGTCATCCTTGATGACGGGGGTCCGGTACAGGGTTTCGCCCCAGGCGTCGGAGAGGTTCGTGACGACGAGGCGATAGCCGGACTTCCGCTCCCGTGCCTCCTCCTGATCCTTGCACTCCCACTTCGAGACATCCTCGTCCCAGTAGTAGATGTCAGTGCATCCGGACGCTCGCCCGAGATCGTCGAGCGGGGCGAAGTCCAGATCCCCTCCCTCGTCCCCCTCGTCCACGACGATCAGGCGACCGCTGTAGTACAGATCGTCGTCGGAGTCGTAGAGACGGAACCGGCGCCCGTTGGTCTCGTCGTCCAGGGCGGTGGAGATCTGGTCCGGAATGGACCGAGGCCCCTTCAGGCCCTTGACGGACGGGCTCTCCGGGAACTGTTCGTGCAGGTGGTCGACGTCGATCACCCATCCGTACTTTTCGTGGCGTTCGTCGTCCAGGATGGCCTTGATCATTGCGTGTGAGAACATGTTTCCTTCTTCCCCTTACGGTTAGTCCTGGGTGTCCCAGCACTTGTCGTTGATGTAGTGCTCGTGAAACTCGTCCTCCTGTGCCTTGACGCGGGTTCCGCAGTACGGGCAGTGGATCTCCCGACCAGGGTGAGCCGAGAGAAGAGCCTCCCGAACCTTCTCCCAGCCTTCGTCGGACAGGTTCTGCACCTGGTCGACCGTAAGGGTGCCCCCCTCGCCCCACACCTTCGAGCAGTTGGAGGTGTGCCGGGACAGCTCCCAGGGCCAGTAGTTGACCTCACCGGTGAACATGTCGATCACCCACTCGGCGAGTTCGTTGTCCCCGTACTCGTAGACGTGTCCGTCAGGCCCGACGGGTTCGCCGAGCGCGACGGTCCACAGTTGCGTGAACAGGGGCTCACATTCGGTGACGATGCTGATCAGCTTGTCCTCGACGGTCACTACCTTCTCCCTTTCCTGGCTCTGCGGTCGAGAGCACTCCCGAAGGCATGGCCTAGGCCATGCCTTCTAGGGCGCCATCGTCTCACACGCAGCCCCCGAAGGGGGTCACGTCAGCAACTCGGCAACCTCTGGAGGCAGACCCCCGTCCCCCTCCCTGAACTCCGGCAGGGACACCGGCCCCCATTGGCCCTCGAAGATCTCCAGCCCCTCGGCGATGCCTTCGAACTGCATGGGATGCCCGGAGCCGGGAAGGGCCTCACCGACCACCACGAGGTGCCCGCGCATGTCGGGGTTGTGGCTGTGACGGACGTGGATGATCCGCATCGAACCGTCCCGCATCTGGATCACCCCCCTGGACTTCATCTGCATCTTCGCCTTGGTCAGAAGGAACAGCTTCATCCGCACAATGGCAGAGCTGTCCACTTCACCCCCTTCGGCGTCCCAGATCTTGACCTCGCTGATCTTGACAGTCATGAATGATCCTTTCTGTTCGAAGTCACTTGGCGCCCTGAATGGTGTACACGTGGAACTCGTAGGTCCCGTCGTCACCGTGCTCTACGACACCGTCCGTGTACCCCTTGTCGAGATGATCTGCGATCTCGCGGAGTCGGCGGGCCATCTGCTCGAAGCTGCTCCCGTCGACCTCGACCATGACGCGACGACTACTTGCCACGCTGCCCCACCTCTCCGACCCGCTCGACGTGAGCGAACGTCACCACGCCCTCCGCGTCCGGGTTGAATGCCTTTTCGGCGGAATAGTGTGTGAACCGGTAGACGCCTGGGTGAACTTGCACCACCTCGTCTTGGTGAGGCCGCGTAAAGGGTGAACCCCGAAACTCCGTCCAGTTGACGACGTTCTGAAGGTAGACGCCCCGCCCATGAGGAGTCTCAAACTTTTCCACCTCGGGCTTGATGCGGGTGATCACGATTACTCCTTCGTCCAGTCTTCCAGGGTGGGTACCGCAACGCGGTTCTCCTCGAACGGGGTATGGATCTCGCACAGCATGGGTACCGAACAGTGTTCCTCGGGGTGCACCGTGTAGCCCAGCATCAGTGCTACGCGAACCCCCTTGCCGGTCAGCTTCGCCGACCAGGTGTGATCCGAGGCGCGCGTCTTCCTCTTGGGGAACGAATCGTTGTCCCAAAACCACTCGATCTCCACGAGCGCCGACCGCTCCATGAGCTTCAGC
>CAMFDH010000030.1 GCA_945949035.1 uncultured Actinomyces sp. | reverse complement strand
CGCCACCTCAAACGCACACCTCGTCCTCGTCGAGGTCTTCTCAAATATGAGGACGATATTGCGCCCCCTGAGGTACTGCTGCTCGGTTCCGCTCTTCTTCTGCTGCTTGAGAATCGCCGAGAGTTCGATGAGGGCGAGCCAGTCCTCCGGAGTTTCATCCAGTTCCTTGAGGAGGTGGCTTCCGGGCTTGAGATAAGCGGTGATGTCGGTCATGTCGGTATCCTACGGGCTATCGTTACGAGGTGAGCTCTTTAGATTTTGTTTCAGACACATTTGACCCGTCTCGCTGGACCGTGGTTCCCGGCTTCGACTTCACAGACATCACCTACCACCGGGGTGTCTCCCGGGGTGACGAGGACGGGGCACCGGTCGGTACCCTGCTCCCCTGGGTTCGGGTTGCTTTTGACCGCCCTGAAGTTCGCAACGCATTCCGCCCGCAGACGGTCGACGAGCTCCTCATCGCCCTCGACGATGCCCGCACAAACGCTGAGGTCGCAGCGGTCATTCTCACCGGAAACGGACCCTCAGCGAAGGACGGCGGCTACGCCTTCTCCTCGGGTGGGGACCAGCGTGTCCGCGGCCGGGACGGTTACCGCTACACCGTCCAGGTTCCGAAGGAGGGTCAGGTCAGTGAAGTTTCAGCGGCCTCGGCGAAGGCCGCAGCCGGACGCCTGCATATCCTTGAGGTGCAGCGCCTGATCCGCACCATGCCGAAGGTGGTCATCGCAGCTGTGAACGGCTGGGCGGCGGGCGGCGGACACTCGCTCAATGTCATCTGCGACCTCTCGGTGGCTTCAAGGCAGAATGCACGGTTCAAGCAGACGGATGCGGATGTTGGTTCGTTTGACGCCGGCTACGGCTCTGCCCTGCTGGCCCGCCAGGTCGGCGATCGCCGTGCCCGGGAGATCTTCCTCCTGGCCCGCACCTACACCGCGGAACAGGCGGAAGCCTGGGGAGCCGTCAACGAGGCGGTCGACCACGATCAGCTCGAAGAGGTTGCCATCTCTTACGCCCGCTCTATTGCAGGCAAGTCTCCCCAGGCGATCCGCATGCTGAAGTTTGCCTTCAACCTGGCTGACGATGGTCTGGCTGGTCAGCAGCTCTTCGCCGGAGAGGCCACCCGCCTCGCCTACATGACAGATGAGGCCCGTGAAGGCCGCGACTCATTCCTGGAACGTCGCGATCCCGACTGGTCAGAGTTCCCCTACTACTACTAGGTCCGACCTAGTAGTGGCTGAGCACCTTGGTGCCCACCGAGGCCCAGTCGTAAAGGCTCTTGGCGGAGTCAACAGGCATGTTGACGCAACCGTGTGATCCCCCGGCCCCCGCGTCGTAACCGAACGAGGAGCGCCAGTAGGCACCGTGGGTCGCGTAGCCGCCGTGGAAGTAGAGAATCCAGGGAACATTGGGGGTCTCGTACTTCGTGCCGTCGACGTTGTCACCGCGCATCGTCTGGGTTGGCACCTTTGCCCACACGCTGTACTCACCGGTCACCGTCGGGGTCAGCGGAGCCCCGGCAATCATCGGAGACTGCAGCACCGGGGTGGCGCCCTCGTACGCGGTAACCGTGTAGCTGGAGAGGTTGATGTCGATCCACTTCTCACCGGGGGCAGCGGCGTAGGAAAGATTCTCTGCGCCCTCGGCAATCAGGCGGTCCTGTACGGGACGTTCTTCCGTCTCGTACTCCACCACTCCGACAAACGGGGCGGGAGCCTCAACTGTCGCCAGAATCGCCGCGGTCAGCGCCTCGGCATTGTTCGCAACATAGCCGTCTGTTCCCTCACGAGAAACCGAGAGGACACGGCCCGCCGCGGTCACGTTCTGCACCTTGGGTTCCGGTTCAACATTGGTCTCTGCAGAGTGTTCCTCAACCCAGGCTCTAACCAGTCCCTCATCCAGTGACATCCCCACAGGATCGGTGTCCTCGTTGAAAACAATCCACTTTGCCTTGGTCTCTACATTGGCAGTGTGGGTGATTTCAAGGCGGTCCAGCAGTGAGACCTCGGTGGTCAGCCACTGGTTCGCCTGGTCTGCAGAAGCGTGCGCCGCCTCAGAGGCGAAGTCTGGAACCGTCTCTGTGAGTACGACCGTGATGGGCTCAAAGCTGAGTGCAGCCCCTGCCTCACCGAGACTCTGGGTCAGGGCTGCGGTGTCAATGGTGTAGCCGGGCTTGGCCTCCTGTGCCACAAAGACCAGGTTTTCAGCGTCGAACTGAACGGCACCGTTGGTGGCATCCGTCAGGCTTTCACCCTCAAGAGTCTCCGCGAACTCGGCTACCTTCGACTCATCGACCGTAACAACGGGAGTGATGTCGCGGCTCTCGAAGAGTGCGGTCATCCGGGTGAAGAAACCACTGTTGGCCGCAAATGCCTGCGCGACAGTCTGTTCGACATCGACGGTCACCCCCGCCTCAGCAAGCGTCACCTCAACAGGTTCGATTTCGCCCTCGACCACGATCGGCTGCGCTGCGACCTGTCGCAGGTTCTCTGCCACCTTCTCGGGTGTCAGACCGGAGATCGACTCACCAGCCACCCTCGTCTCAGGCAACCCGTGACTGCCGTAGAAGACAGAGACGCCGGCAAAGATAGCAACCGCGATAGCGAGCAGTCCGAGGACGCTCGCAAGAATGACCTTGGGCTTGGAATCAAACAGCTTCTTCATCTCTTACATTCTACGATTTCGCACTTTTGTCGCGGATACCGGGTTGGTGACGAAACTACTTCCGGTCCCTCGTCGTCGATCCGCCTTTGCCGCACTAGGCTGAATCACCATGGGTATTACCTTCGTCGCGGCGTCCGACCGCTCAGCTGCTGCAGCCGAGCTAACGAACTACATCCTGCACGGCCACACCGGCCTCGCAGTCCTCGGGGATAACGACCATTCTTCCGTACAGCGTATCGCCGAGGCCGAAGGTTCGGACCCCCGGTTTTCCAGCGATCCGTCACACTCACTGGTCGTTGCAACCTCCGGTTCCACCGGGGGCTCCCCCCACCTGGTTTGCCTGGGTAGGGACGCCCTCATCGCCAGCGCCAATGCCACCCACGACTTCCTCGGTGGTCCGGGCCGCTGGTTGAGCGCCCTTCCCCTGCAGCACATTGCGGGGATTCAGACCGTCCTCCGTTCCGCACTCAGTGGGCATGCGCCCTACCTGCATGAGGGCGAACACTTCGTGGCTTCCGACTTCCTTGACAGTGTCGCCAGGGCCCGCGCCACCACTGCCTCGGGCATTCCTCTCTACACCTCCCTCGTCTCACCGCAGCTGGCCGCGTGCCTCGACCTCGACCCGGAGGCACTGCGCCACCTGGACGCGATACTTGTCGGTGGCGGTTTCATTGCGCCCACACTTCTTGAGAGGGCAAGCCAAGCCGGTATCAATGTGGTTACCACCTACGGGATGACCGAAACCGCCGGGGGTTGTGTTTACAACGGTGTCCCCCTCTCGGGAGCACACCTAAAAACCGCTGAAGACGGCACACTGCTTATCTCAGGACCCATGGTGATGAGTGGTTACCTCGATGAGTCCTCCCCTCTTCTCGAAGAGGACGGGCGCACCTGGTTCGTAACCTCCGACCTGGGTGTCATCGGTGAGGACGGGCGTATCCGCCTGACTGGAAGAACTGACGACATCATCAAGACCGGCGGGGTCAAGGTGAACCTGCGCGACATTGAGGAGCACTCGGCGAGGGTTTCGGGCGTGCGCTCTCACGCCCTCAGCCTCACAGATCCCACCTGGGGTCAGGTGGTCGCACTGCTGCTGGAAGATCACCGGGCTGATTCCGTTGCAGCGGCCCAGATTGAGAGCCGCGCCCGGGCCATTCGTGAGGGAGTTCGGGAGGCGCTTGGCTCCGCCTCTGCCCCCAGGGTGGTGGGCCTCACCACCTCGATCCCCTCCACCGCCCTCGGCAAAGTGGATCGCGTCGCAGCCCTGGCCATGATGCAGTCCCTGATTGGCCAAGGCCGCGCCTGGCGGCGTTAGATAGCCCCATGGCAACAACAAAAGACTGGCTGGAAGGCGCGCGCCTGCGCACCCTCCCCGCAGCGGCCGCACCCGTCCTCGTCGGAGCCGGAGCCGCCATTCACCTCGGTTCCTTCTCTGCAGTCCGCTCGCTCCTCGCCCTAGGCGTGGCCCTGGCGCTGCAGATCGGAGTCAACCTTGCCAACGACTACTCGGATGGGATTCGAGGTACAGACGAGGTTCGGGTGGGTCCCACAAGGCTGACCGCAAGCGGCCTGGTTTCCCCCCGACGAGTTCTTGCCCTGGCGCTGGCTTGCTTCGCCGTAGCCGGCATCCTCGGGCTCATTCTGATTGTCCTCTCTGGACACTGGTGGCTGCTCGCCGTCGGTGTTGCTTCAGTTGGAGCCGCCTGGTTCTACACGGGTGGACGCCGTCCCTACGGTTACGCCGGGGTGGGCCTGTCTGAACTGTTCGTCCTGGTCTTCTTCGGCCTGGTTGCCACCGTCGGCACCGTCTACGTTCAGACCACGAACCTGCCCTGGTGGGTGTGGACCGGTGCGACCGGGATCGGGCTCATCTCTGTGGCCCTGCTGATGATCAATAACATTCGGGACATTCCCACCGACATCGAAGTCGGCAAAATTACCGCTGCCGTGCGCATGGGCGACTCGGTGTCACGGGGGGTCTACGTAGCCCTGGCCGGTGCCGGTGTCATCCTCGGTTCCATCACGCTGCTTGGAGCCGGGAGTTCTCTGTGGTGGCTTGCGGCACTGCTGCTTCTCGTCCTCGCCTTCCCCGGTGTACGCGCGGTTGTGACGGGTGCTTCGGGCCGTGAACTTCTCGGGGCACTACGTAATACCGGTCTTTCCGCCCTCGGCTACGGGGTGGTAGTGGGCACCCTTCTGGCTCTAGGCTCGGCTCTGGCGGCCTAAACGCCTAGAGTGGAACAATGGGACGCATCATTCTTCTGGTTCTCGCGATAGCGGTAACGATCTACGCGATCTTCGATTGGATCGCGCGTTCCCGCACGTGGACCCCCGGACGTGTCAACCGCTGGGTCTGGCTGGCCATCATCGTCCTCATTCCCGTCATCGGGCCGCTGTCCTGGATGATCACGGGTTGGGTCACGACCGCTGAGCAGGCCATGTACGGTGAAGCTCCGCAAGAGGAATCGCGGCCCTCACGCCCCGACGATGACCCCGATGCCATCTCTGATCTGGCCGATCGAATCGCCCGGCGTCAGAAGCGCTCCCGCCCTCGACCCGGTGATACGCGTCCGTCCGATCCCCATACAGATGAGGGCGACAGCAACGGAGAAGATCCGCAGCCGCCGCCCTCGACACCCTCTGTCTAGCGAGCCACCTGAGCCTGCGAGGAACCCGGGCTCATGTCGTGGGCCAGCAGCAGCAGCTCGGCAGCTGGCTCTGCATACTTCCACCCCACCAGCTGGTCGCCCTCGAACGTCAACGAGGTGACCGAGGCCAGCGAGCACTCCCGCCACAGCGGGTTGTGTGACAGCGGCTTGCGGTCCAGGAACCTCTGGACCGTCACCACCGGTAACTGGTGTGAGACCAGCAGTGCCTCATGTCCCCGCGCCTCATGAACCGCTGAACCCACGGCGCCACTCATGCGCTGCAGAATCTCCCGGTAGGGTTCGCCCCACGACGGCTCGTGAAGGCGCGTGTAGTACTTCCAGTTTCTCGGGTGGGCCAGGGCCCAGCGGTTCTTGTTGATCTGCATGCCCTCGAAGTAGGAGCCCGCCTCAACCAGCCGCGCATCGGCTTCGACCCTAAGCCCGTAGGCACGAGCTGTCGGCAGCGCTGTCTCTTGGGCACGCTTCAACGGAGAGGCAATGACGTGGGTGATGTCTGCACCCTCAGCCACCAGGTAGTCGGCGACGACCTGAGCCATCTCTTTACCCAGTGAGGTCAGTCCGAAGCCCTGCATGCGTCCGTAGAGGACTCCCTCGGGGTTGTCGACCTCACCGTGTCGCATCAGGTGAATTGTTGTCACAGTCATGGTGATCAGCCTGTCAGTTCGTGAGGAGCCACGCGGTGGTTTCACCGGGTAGCTTGCCGTCAACCAGCGGACGTGAGGTAAGAAGGACGGCGCCCTCCGGCAGCTCCACCGCCTCACTCGAGAAGTTCATGACGACGCGCCAGCCGTTCGGGCGAATGAACTGCAGGACCTCATCGGATCCGGTGTCCTCCCACTGCAGCTTCTCTTCCGTCAGCAGTCGCTTACGCAGTGCCATGGCACTGCGGTACAGGTTCAGTGTCGAGTTCGGGTCGGCATCCTCGACATCAACCGCGTGGCGGACGAACCAGTCCGGCTGGGGGAAGTGGGGCGTCGGAGTGCCGAAGCCATAACCGGCCTCGTCTGCCACCCAGGGCAGAGGCACGCGGGCACCATCGCGGCCCACATCAACCCCCGTGTTGCGGAAGAAGGTGGGGTCCTGTCGGTCCTCGTCTGCGATGTCCCCTACCTCGTGGAGGCCGAGTTCCTCACCCTGGTAGATGTATGTTCCACCCGGGAGCGCCAGCAGAAGCATTGTTGCCGCATCAGCGCGCCTGTTCCCCTGCTCCAGGTTCACCTCATCCGGGTTGCCGCCGCGCAGAAGCCAACTTTGACCGACAACGTCCTCAACGGAGCGGTCGAGGTCGGGCAGGCCGTAGCGGGTGGCGTGGCGGACCACGTCGTGGTTGGAAAGGACCCAGGTGGTTGATGAATCCGACTTCTCCGCCAACTCAAGGTTGTGGTCGATGATCTCTTTGAACTGGGGGGCGTGGAAGTCCGCGCGAAGCAGATCGAAGTTGAAGGTCTGGCCCAAGCCCTCAATGCTGGCATACCTGGCGCGGCGCTCCGGGTCCTCAACCCAGGCCTCAGCCACTGCCACACGGGGCGGA
Source organism: uncultured Actinomyces sp. (assembly GCA_945949035.1). GTDB lineage: Bacteria > Actinomycetota > Actinomycetes > Actinomycetales > Actinomycetaceae > Scrofimicrobium. The sequence continues at coordinate 3,720 of CAMFDH010000030.1, read as the reverse complement.
TCGTAGCGGTTGAACACCTTGCGCCAGCCGCGGTAAACATCGTGGACCTCATCGCGATCCCAGATGGGGTGGCTGCCATCCCAGGGCATCTTCTCCATCTCTGCCCAAGACGGCAGGGGATCCGGGCCAAAGATAATGTCCTGGTCCTTGGTCAGGGAGTGGGCCACGTCAATCCGGAACCCGTCAACACCACGGTCTGACCAGAAGGCAAGGATGTCCTCAAACTCTTGACGAACCTCAGGGTTCTCCCAGTTGAGGTCGGGCTGCTCCGGGGCAAAGGTGTGCAGGTACCACTGGCCGTCTTCGACCTGGTCCCACTGCGGGCCGCCGAACATGCAGATCCAGTCGGCGGGAGCAACACTGTTGCCGTCCTCATCAAGGGGTCCATCCCGGAAGATGTAGCGGTCGCGAGCAGCAGAGCCCTTCGGAGAGTTCAGCGCCTCCTGGAACCAGACGTGCTTGTCAGAGGTGTGGTTGGGGACGATGTCGACAATGACCTTGATACCGGCTTCGTGCAGCGCTGCCGTCATCTCATCAAAGTCCTCAAGGCTTCCCAGTTCCGGGGCGACATCGCGGTAGTCCGCAACGTCGTAGCCACCGTCTGCAAGCTCCGAGGGGTAGAACGGGCTGAGCCACACGGCGTCAATACCCAGTTCCTTCAGGTAGGGAACCTTGGCCGTGACGCCGCGGATGTCACCAAGACCATTACCGTCGGCGTCATAGAACGACCTCGGGTAAACCTGGTAGACCACCGCCTGACGCCACCACTGAGCATCTGGAACCTCGATCGGGACAATGTCTTCTAGCGAGGCGGGCAACTTCTGCGGAGTCATATGGCGGACCCTTTCACATCGTTATGGCAGTCCTGTAAAGCCTACAGTGGTCCACCCCGCGAGGGCCCGCGCATCCCTTCCTAAATGGCTGCGTACAGCGCCCTCACCGCGTCATCAAACTGGCGGTCCTCGACCCCGATGAGGATGGAGAGTTCCGAGGCCCCCTGCGTGATGATGCGGATGTTGATCTTGGCTCTCGCGAGCTTGGTGAAGACCCGCGCCGCGATTCCGGGGGTCGAAACCATGCCGCGTCCCACAACCGCGATCAGGGAAATGCCGTCCTCAACGTGGACGGCGTCCGGGTGGCAGAAGATCCGAATCTCTTCGACAACCTTGCCCAGGTTGAATCGCACCGCGTCGCTACGAACCACGACCGAGACCGAGTCGATGCCGGAGGGGATGTGGGCGATGGAAACCCCGTTGGTCTCAAACACAGAGACAAGCTTCCGCATGAAGCCCTTCTCTTCGTCCATCAGTGTCTTCTCAAGGGTGATGACCGTGAACTGCTGCTTGCCTGAAATGCCGGTAATGCCGCTCTGCCCCACCCTCTCCTGATCAGAGACGATCAGCGTTCCGGAATCTTCCGGCCGCTCAGTGTTGCGGACATTGATCGGAATGCCCTTTTCACGCACCGGGAAGATGGCTTCTTCATGAAGGACGGAGGCGCCCATGTAGGACAGCTCGCGAAGCTCCTTGTAGGAGACGGTCTCAATCGGGGCCGGATTATCCACCACCCGCGGGTCTGCCTGCAGGAACCCAGAGACATCCGTCCAGTTCTCGTACATGTCGGCATCCACTGCGCTGGCAACAATTGCGCCGGAGACATCAGAGCCTCCGCGGGAGAAGGTGTGTACCTCTCCGTCCTCATCTGCCCCGTAGAATCCCGGGATCACCGCGCGGGGAACATCTGCAAGCACTTCCTGAAGTCGGGCCTCTGTGGCAGCCGAGTCGTACTCGCCCTCCCTCGAGAAGACGATGACATCCGCGGCATCGACAAACTCATAGCCCAGGTACTCGGCCAAGAGCAGGCCGTTCAGGTACTCGCCTCGACTGGCGACGTGCTCGGTGGAAGCACCCCCTGCGATCTCACTGCGGACCTGTTCGAGGGCGGCCTCGAGGTCCTGCTTCAGTCCCAGCCCGTCGTAAATCTCGCGGTACCGCTGGGCGACCAGGGCAAATACTTCACCGAAATCGATGCTGTGCTGCGCAAGCTGGTTGCACATGTAGAGCAGGTCGGTCACCTTGTGGTCGTCCCCGCGGCGCTTACCGGGGGCGGAGGGCACCACATAGCGACGCGCCTCATCCCTGGCGATAATTTGCTTCGCCGCCGTGAAGTGCTCGGCATCCGCCATTGATGATCCACCAAATTTTGCGACAACAACACGTGACATGCTTCGACCTTTCCCTGCTTCGCTGGGTCGCGCCAAGTCTAGGGCCACTGCCCGGACCCCATGTTTTCGGTTCGGGTTTTGGTCGAATGGGGGTAAACTCACGGCAGTAAATGCCTCGCGGGCCCAGGCGCCCCACACGAAAGGAACGCACGTGAGCGATCATCACCACAGCGATCACAAAGAGAACCTCAACCGCATGGAGCGCCGCGGAGAGGCGGAAGCCGTACACGTCGACGACCTCGACCTCAACACCGAGTTGCAGTCGGACCCCAACCTGGGTGAGTTCACCAAGGATGAGATCCAGACCGGCGCGGGCCAGGACACCCCGGGTGAGAACCCGAACCGTGAGTGGGCTGTTGATGAGCGTGAGGCGCAGAAGGACCTTGACGACCGCTCGTAGTTCCTCATTACTCTGAGAGAGGACCCGCTACCGTTAAGGTGGTGGGTCCTCTTTGATTAGGTAGGAAGACAAAGCAAAAGTACAAGTGAGGACGTGTTGAAGCGAATACGAAGGACATGGGCGGCGATCCGATCGCGCTCCAAACTGTCGGCACCCCAGGTGATTGCAACGGCACTAGCCGCCATCACCATGGCGGTGGTGTCTTCTGAACTAACCTCCTTCTCCTCCTCCATTCTCATCGTCGGGGTTATTTCGGTTATCTCTGCGCTGTCCAGCGAGTTCTACCGCATCGTGATCACCTCCAGCGCTGAGAAGACCAAGCAGGTGGTCGCCCCGATCCTCGAGTCGACACCCACAGCCACTTCAGCGGTGGTGCTTGAAGTTCCCGATCTTTCTCCCGAAGACAAAGATGACGCGACAATCCAGCAGGAGCCCGTCGCGGATGTTGTCAGCGGACAGGTGAGTCTCGAGGACGAGGAGCCGAGCCCACGCCCCTCATTCCTGCGAGTATTGCTGAGCCGCCAGCTGGTTCAGATGTCCCTACTGTTCCTAGTCATTGCCCTGATCACCGTGGGGGTCTCCTACGCCGTGGCCCGCGCCCAGGGTGGGGATGAGTACAACAGCAACTACTACACCAGCATCACCCAGTCGCTGTCTGAAGAGGATAAACAGGCTTTACTAAACGCTGCCGCAGCGATTGCCAAAGCCGAAGCTGAGGCAAGCGGTCAGCAGAGCTCTTCAACCACCACTCCCGAGGTAAACCCTGAACTGGAGAGTGCCCTCACGAGACTCGAGCAGCTGGTGACTGAGAATGCGAAACTTCAGGCTGACATCGACGCCCTCAGCCAGTCGCTTGAGATTGAGCAGACCAAGACGGATGACCTCCTGGCACGCCTGGAGGCTCTGGAAGCCCTGCTGGGACCCACAACCGAGGAGACCCCGGCCGAACCCTAGTGGCCCTGCGTCCGGTCCTTACGGCGCACCACGTCAATCAGGTTCGCTGCCAGGGCTAGAACCAAGATGGCGATGATGCACAGTGCTGATATTGCAAGCGCATGCGAGTGAGCATCAACGAGCAGAACCTCTTTGCTCAGAC
>CAMFDH010000029.1 GCA_945949035.1 uncultured Actinomyces sp. | reverse complement strand
CATGGCCATGTCGGTGATCGCGTAACCGATGGAACCCGAGGTGGCCAGGGCCTGACCCTCCAGGTTGATGCTCTCCTCTGCGAAGCCCTCGTTGAGGCGAGCCATGACTCCAGGTGTGTTGTGATGCATGAAAGCAAGGCGGAAGCCTCGGTTCTGCGAATCCTGAAGATTCAGGTTCGGCACGTTGACACTCAGAGTTGTCGAGCCCCTCGAAAGGTAGGAGGAGATCTTGCCGGCAGTGAAGACTGCGATATCGTGCTGGGCTTCGAGTGTGGAGCCGCCGATATGTGGTGTCAGGATGACGTTGTCAAGGCCGGCGAGTTCAGAGGAGAACGGGTCGCCGTTTGCTTTCGGCTCTTCGGGGAAGACATCCACCGCGGCTCCGAGGAGGTGGCCGGACTGCAGGGCTGCCCGAAGTGCATGAACGTCGACGATGAAGCCGCGAGAGAGATTGATGAAGACAGCTCCGGGCTTCATCATCTGAAACTCGCGCTCACCAAACAGGTTCTCGTTGGCCTTGGAACCATCAACGTGAATGGAAACGATGTCCGCCTCGCGAAGGACCTCTTCCAAGCTGTCAGCTGCCCGGGCGTTTCCAAGGGCTAGCCGTTCTGCAATGTCATAGAAGATCACCCGCATACCGAGGGCTTCGGCAAGCACTGACAGCTGGGTACCAATGTTGCCGTAGCCGATTATTCCCAGTGTTCTGCCCCGTACCTCGTGGGCGTGGTCGGCTGACTTATCCCAGATTCCCCGGTGAAGGCGGCTGTTCTTGACCGTCAGCCGCCGGGTCAGCGCAATGATCTCGCCCAGGGCAAGCTCAACCACAGACCTCGTGTTGGCATAGGGCGCGTTGAAGACGGGGATTCCCCGCTCTGCGGCAAAGTCGGTGGCAATCTGGTTGGTACCAATGCAGAACGCCCCGATCACCTCCAGGTCCTTGGCGTGTGCCAGGACCTTTCGCGTCACTTCGGTTTTCGATCTGATCCCCAGGACTGAAACGCCATCGAGGGCGGCGATCAGTTCGTCCTCGTCTAGACCACCCCGGATGACTTTGACGTCGAAACCGTCACGCTCTAGAAGGCTGGCCGCAATGGGGTGCGGATTCTCGAGAAGTAGTGCTTTGCTCACCTGACTATTGTGCCCGCCATTTGTCTTTGCTGGCACCGAGGTTCGCCTACTGGCTCAACTCCTGGGTGATGCTGCTAACTTCACTGCGCCAGACACCGGGCAGACCACCGATACGAACGGAATGGAGACGCTTAGTACACCGCGTCATCGCCACGAAGAGGTCACCCGGACCTTCGGTGAGGATCTCGGTGGGCTCAACCACGATGGTGGTGTCAAACTCGAGACCCTTGGAACCGGCGACACTGAGAACACTGACACGGTTGTCAAGTGCCGAAGAACCGAAGACATCGGCACCCCAGCGCCGCGCACGAGCATCTGAGACGAGGACGCCGATGCGCCCGGCGCCCCGGCCAGCCTCCGTATCGAGAAGAAGCTCTTCGTCGGCTATGACCCTCTGGACGGTATCCCACAGCAGGCGATCCGACTCCTCGGAGTCGCCACGCTCAGGGACCAGCGTGTCGGCCAGCGCATTCTCGACCTCGCGCGCAGATGTCAGCGGATATATGGGCGTCTGACCCAGCTCTGCGAGTACCGCCTGAGCCAGCCGGGTCACCGTGGTCGGGGTGCGGTAGGAGACGGTGAGGGCGTACTCGGTAGATAGCCCACGTCTCGCTGGTCCCAGTGCCTTCGACCAGCTGTTGGGTCGTGTGTGACCCCGAGCCTGATCCAGGTCCCCTCCGACGGTAAACGAACGAGATGGACAGCGCCGCAAGAGAGCGTGCCACGCCATGGGGGAGAGGTCCTGGGCCTCGTCGACGACGATGTGCCCGTACGCCCACGTTCGGTCAGCCAGGGCGCGTTCAGCCAGGGGTTTCCACTCTCGTTCCCCCCGCGCCCTCTGGGCCAGCAGCTCGGCAGAGACAATTCCTCCTCCGAGATTCTGTCCCTCCATCGCCATGCGAACCCGTTCCAGTTCCTCGGCCTCGATGGCCGCACGGTCCCGCCGAGACTGGTTCTCCAGCTCCTCGGAAGTTCCCAGAAGTTCCTCAAGCTCATCCAGAATCGGAACGTCCGACACCGTTAGCGGGGCATTCCACTCTCGAGAAACCAGCATGCGCTCACGGGCGGAAAGTCCGCGGGCCACCCGGGCCAGCAGCTCGGGCTTGGAGTAGAGACGACGAAGGAGATCGCTCGCCCTCGTTGGCATCCAGCACAGGTTGATCTCACGTCGCACGTCTCGGTTTGAACGCACAGACTCACGCCACCAGTCGACGTCCTCGGGAGCCGCATCGGATCCAGCCAACTGCTTGACGAGGACGTCGATCAGTTCGAGGGCGAACCCCGTCCTCGCCACATTGTGGGGCTTACCGGAGCGACGTGCCTTAGCGCGGGCGCCGGCTACATGATCGGGGCTGAGGAAACCCGTCTTGTTGTCAATGTAAAAGTGCTTCGTCTCGCGAGGAAGTCTCTGCAGATCCCTGACCGCCGTTCGGACGATATCAACCCACGCCATCTTGCCCTTGACGTGCGCCACCTCGGAGGAATCCGTCTCTACGGCATGGATTCCCGGAATAAGGTCGCCAAACGGAATCGAAACAACCCCGGTCTCACCCAGCGACGGAAGGACCTGTTCGATGTAGCGCAGGAAGATTCTCGAGGGGCCGACAATCAGAACGCCGGAGCGCTCGAGTCGTTCCCTGTGGGTGTAGAGGAGGTAGGCCGCTCGGTGCAGGGCAACGGCAGTCTTCCCCGTTCCGGGACCGCCCTGGACCACCACGATGCCCTGGTCTTCAGAGCGAATAATGGCATCCTGCTCGGCCTGAATCGTAGCGACAATATCGCTCATGTGACCGCCGCGAGCAGATGCCAGAGCAGACATCAGTGCGCCCTCACCCTGGAAGGTGATGCCCTGCTGCGCCGCGGCCTCGGCGTCGAGGACATCGTCCTCAATACCGGTGACAGTCCGCCCCGAGGTGGCAATGTGCCGGCGCCGAACAACCCCGCCCGGTGTCACAGCGGTCGCCTGATAGAAAGGACGGGAGGCCGGAGCACGCCAGTCAATCAGCAACCGCCCGCCCTCGTCATCGGGCAGCCCAGCACGACCGATGTAGTGCGTATCGCCATCACCCATGTCGATGCGTCCGAAGACCAGTCGATCCTCGATCTGCTCAAGACGCATGGCCTGGTCCCCAAAGTGTGAGGCCTGTGCATCGCGCTCAGTCCTTGCCTGGGGGGAGCCCCAGGCACCCTGCGCCTCAATCTTTCGCTGGTGCTCTCGATACTCCTGACGCATCCGCTCGAGAACTGAGTAGGCATGGGTCACAAAGCCCTGTTCCTGACCCATATCCGTCTCACGATCAATGGGCTTCGGGATTCCGCTGTCCACCGGCGCTCCTTGTGGTCTGAAAAATACCAAGCGTCCATTATTCCCCACTTCTAGGCAGACTCAGAGCGTGAGGACCCTCTCCTCCTCCAAAGTGCTGTTCCCTGCCAGCGCAAAGGGCGCGCGGATACTCGCCTCAACCGGGGATGGCGAGTACGGTAAATGAAGAGAAGGAGAGCGCAAAATCAACGTGGAACGGGGGAGTGCAAAATGACCAAGAAACCCAAGCTCTACACCCAGGGACCAGCCGCGGGCGCCAAAGCACCGATCCTAATTGCCCACTTTGAAGGTGCGATGGACGCGGGGTCGGCCGGCTCGCTTGCGGTTGTGCAACTGCTTCGTTCGCTTGCACCCGAGCGGGTTGCGACATTCGACACCGACATGCTGATTGACTACCGTTCCCACCGTCCGGTTATGGAGGTCGATGAGTGGGTGACCAGCGATGTCACGGAACCTGAGATTGCCCTCGATCTTCTTCACGATGACGCTGGAACCCCAATCCTGATGCTGCATGGACCGGAGCCGGACTCACGCTGGAAGGCCTTTGGTAATGCCGTTCAGGACATCGTGGAAAAGGCCGGTGTGGAAGTGGTCTTTTCCTTCCACGGTCTGCCTGCAGCTCTGCCTCACACGCGCCCGTCCTCGGTTCATATTCAGAGCACCGATCGGGACCTGGTGCCCAAGCAGCCACTAATGGGAGGCCAGGCGCGGTTCCCGGCTCCCCTCACCTCCTACCTGCAGTTCAAGATGCAGAAGGAGGGTGTCACGGGGGTGACCCTTCTGGCGACGGTTCCCTACTATCTTTCGGATGTGACCTTCCCCAAGGCCTCCTCAGCACTGCTGCGCAGACTGTCCGATCTTGCCGGACTGCAGCTCCCCATCGGTGACCTCGAGAGGGGTGCGGATGAGGACGCAAGTCAGGTGGGGCGACTCCTTGAAATCAACCCTGATCTCAAACGCACCGTCAGTAATCTCGAACAGCATTTTGATTCGATTTCTGCAGCTGCTGCAGAGGGCATTCAGCTTGATGCCGGCCAGCGCAGCGACGCGGATACGGTTGAGGACGAGATTGCCGACGCCCTTCTCGACTGGGACTCCATGGCTGAGTTTGAGGCGAGTGGGTTCCCGGAGGCAGAGCAGGTTGAAGGTGGGGAAGTGGACTCGATGGGCGATGCCCTCGGCGATGTTATTGAGAGCTATTTGAAGTCCCGCTCCAAGCAGAAGCCCGCCGGTAGGCCCAGCGTTCCGGGCAACGGTTATGAGGTCGGCGCCAGCAAGCCGGGTCCTGATGAGAGTGAGGAGGCGCCAAAGCGTCCTCGTCCTCGACACCGTGCTCCCAGCCCCTGGGAGGTAGCCCGCCAGGCCATTGAAGAGGCCATCGACGAAGGTGACGGATCCGGGGAGCAGTCCACCTCGGAGCAGTAGGAGCCCTCAACCGCCCAGTGGTCTTGCTCCACCGAGCCAGAGCTGAACCTCGTCACTTCTATAGAGGCGGGCCGGCAGGGGAAGCCTGCGAATCTGACGTTCGATCTCATCAAAGTCCGGCGGGTCCCCGACCCAACCGGCCACAACCAGGTTGCCGCTGCGGTCACCCCTCCACACCTTCGGATCGGTGACGATCGTAGAGGACGGGAAGGCGTCAAGGATCGTGGCGACATCTTCCTTGCCGACATTTGAGCTGTCACGACCGACATTCGCGAGGTAGACGCCCTCGTCGAGGAGGCGCGAGGAGACAAGGCGCGTCCAAGAGCTGGTACGGAGGTGGTGTGGTGTGTGCGGACCAATGAAGGCGTCACGAACGATGACGTTATAGCGACTCTGTGAACCGGTGAGCACCTCGGCAGCATCGCCGACACGAAGCTTGAGGCGTGGCTTCCGTTTGAGTCCAGCAGCTCGCGACACCTCTTCAGCCAACTCCGGGTCAATCTCGACCGCCACCTGTGAGAGCTGCGGGTATGTCGCCTCCCAGGCGAGGGGAAGGGCACATGCGCCCGCCCCCGCGTGGAGAACCCTCGGATGGGGACTGTCCCAGACCTGCAGTCCAGCGTCAAGGAGTAGATCCATGTGCTGCAGGTATTCGAACTCAATGACCCGGGGGCGTGAGAGGTCAATCGCGGACTGCTCTACACCTGCAGAGCTGACGCGGATGGTGGAGCCGGTCCTTGAGATCTGGGCTCCTAGCGAGGTCGCAACTAGGGGAGATGCGAGGCCCTTCTGATTCTTTGCCACATCGACACTCTACCCAGTCGCAAAATGTCGGAACTGCGCGCTAGCGTGGAGGAGGAGAGGAGGTGGGTATGTCTGTTGCGCCGCGGGGAAAGTCAAAGCCGTACTTTGGTGATGACGACAGCCAAACCCCGATCCTCCATGTCGATATGGACAGCTTTTTTGCCTCGGTTGAGGTTCTATTGCAACCTGAACTAGCGGGTCGCCCGGTCATTGTGGGCGGAATCGGCAACCGCGGGGTTGTCACAGCTGCGACCTATGAGGCGCGTGCCTACGGGGTTCGCGCCGGGATGCCTATCGGTAGAGCCCGCTCGCTTTGCCCCGGCGCAGTCTTCATCCAGGGACGTCATGATGTCTACTCTGAGTACTCCGGTCGGGTGATGGAAGTCCTGCGAAGCCTCAGTCCAAGAGTGGAACCCATCAGTATTGATGAGGCCTTTATGGATGTCGGCGGGGCAAGACGACAGCTGGGCAGTCCGGTTCAGGTGGCACAGCTAGTCCGCTCCAAGATCAAGGAACAGGTCGGGCTTCCGGCGTCCGTGGGGGTTGCTTCAACGAAGAGCGTGGCCAAGATAGCCTCAGCTCACGCCAAACCAGACGGCATGCTCTTGGTTCCTGGTGACAGAACCATTGAGTTTCTCCACGCCCTTCCGATTGGTGCTCTATGGGGGGTTGGTCGAAAGACGGCTGAGATTCTTGAGGTCCGGGGAATCGACACCATCGGGCAGCTCGCTAACACCCCGGTTCAGGCGTTGACAGGCTGGCTCGGTTCGGCATCGGCACACTCGCTTCACGCCCTGGCCTGGGGTCGCGACGGTCGAGCTGTCGGAGGACGAGAGAGGGAGAAGTCGATATCGACCGAACGAACATTCCCGAAGAATGTCACCTCCCGTGATGAGCTTGCTGCTTTCGTCCTTGCCGCCGCACATGACTGTGCTCGCCGACTCCGAAATGCCGGCATGCTTGCGTGGACGGTGACGGTCAAGGTGCGGGATGGTGACTTCAACACCGTGTCGCGATCCAAGACCCTGCTCGCACCCACCGACGTCGGCCGGGAGGTGGCAGAGGTGGCGGAGGCCCTGGTGGATTCCATCCGCTTCCCCAAGGGCGGAATCCGACTTGCCGGTGTCGGGGTTAGCTCACTTGTCGACGACGGGGAAGCGGTGCCTATGCTGCTGGACGAAAACCCTAAGGTCCGGGCAACCGAGTTAGCTATGGACGCAGCTCAAGCCAAGTTTGGTATCGACGCTCTTCGTCCCGCCTCACTTCTGAAACCTCAGGATCTCGGTGGGAAAACCCGCGATTGATCGAGCTGCGACCAGAGGGTAGTTGGCGTCTTCGCACACTGAAGGCGGCTGATTCAGTTCGTGGCGGAAACTCCTGTTCGCTAGAGTCCTCATGCGACGGCTAGACTAGGCAACGTAGGTTTGCGCAAGATTAATAGGGGGTGCAAGGTGGCTCTTTCAGAGTATGAAAAGCAGATTCTGGCTGAAATGGAGCAGCATCTGCGCCAGCAGGATCCTGACCTCGCCGACACAATGGCTTCATCGCTTCCTGAGCCGGAACCGGAAGTTACTGTGCAGCCCTCGGCTCCTCTTTCACCCAGGCGCATTGCTCTCGGTTCCATTCTGGCGACGGTGGGTCTGGCGTCTGTGCTTATCGGAGTCACCATCGCAATCGCGCTCTGGACCATCATCCTTGGCGTCCTGGGTTTCGCAATGATGGTGTTCGGTGTGCTCTATGCGCTCAGTTCTGACAAGAAGGCCCAGTCGACAGGTTCGGTGAAAAGCCACGCGCCTCGCAGCCCTCGTCCAACTCGTGAAGAGAAGGAAGAGCAGAGGCGGGAGCGGTGGAACAACAGGGGCCACAGGGGTTAGCGGGGCACAGCCCACAGGTTAAACAGAGATGGAGTCGCGTTGAGCGGCTCCATTTTTTGTGTCCCAATCACCCACATTGCAGACCTCATCCAGCAGAGCTGACACAAACTTGTGAAAAATCCCCCCACTTCCCACCACAAGGGTTTGCCTTGTAATACCAACGACCTATTTTCCTCAAACTGATCTCTGCGTGTCTTTTATCCAAAAGGTGGAGGGAAGTGGAGTATTGTGGTCGCAGTGAGAGGGGGTGGGGTGTGTTCCTTGGTACTTACGAACCGAAGATGGACGACAAAGGTCGCGTCATCATGCCGGCAAAGTTCCGTGAGCAGTTTGCCGACGGTCTCGTTGTTACGCCTGGTCAAGACAGATGTCTTTACGTCGTATCTGCCAAAGAGTTTGAACGCATGATTGATGACCTCGCGAAAGCCCCCAGTGCCGGCAGAAACACCCGTGATTACATTCGCGTCCTCATGTCCGGTGCCTCAGATGAACTGCCTGACAAGCAGGGTCGCATCACGATCCCGAACAGGCTGCGAAGCTACGCGGGTCTCTCCAGGGACCTTGTAGTGGTTGGTGTGGGCACAAGGGCCGAGATCTGGGATGCCGACAACTGGGCCCGCTACCTCTCCGCTCAGGAAGAAGCCTTCTCTCAGAGTTCTGAGGAGGTCATTCCGGGGATGTTCTAACCCATGCGGGCACTGCACGTGTCGTCTGACTTCACTTCCCCGTTGTCAGAACCACTCAGTGCCCGCAGGGCCAGACACCACCAACGCGGTCACCACTGGGTGAGCCCGCACAGTCAGTGGCAAAGACACGGTTCACTACGGACCGAAGATCAATCAAAACACCTGGTGGGAGTGCAGTGAAGTACTCCTCTGAGAACTCGAAGGACGCGAGAATGGCAATGGAGGCACCTCTTCACAAGCCGGTCATGCTTGACCGCTGCCTTGACCTCCTCGCACCCGCATTCGAAGTTTCCAACCCCCTGATGGTGGATGCCACGGTCGGCCTTGGTGGACACACGGAAGGTGCTCTGAAGAGGTTCCCCCAACTGACTGTGATCGGGATCGATCGTGACCCGTCGGCACTGGCCTACGCCTCTGAGCGTCTTGCCCCGTTCGGGGACCGCTTCATTCCATTTCAAGGCACCTACGACCAGATTCCGCTCGCACTGGACGACCGCCTCGCTAACGGCATCCTCATGGATCTTGGCGTCTCCTCGATGCAGCTCGATGAGGTCGAACGCGGCTTCTCCTACGCCCATGACGCCCCGCTTGACATGCGGATGGACCCAACCTCCGGTGAATCCGCAGCGGAACTACTCGCTCGCGTTGAACGGGGAGAGCTGGTGAGGATACTTCGTCGCTACGGCGATGAGAAGTTTGCTCCGCGTATTGCAGACCTCGTCATTCGGACTCGATCGGTGACCCCACTGACGACAACCGGCCAGCTGGTTGAGATCATCAGAAGCGCAATCCCCGCGGCTGCCCGGCGCACAGGCGGCAACCCGGCCAAACGTACCTTCCAGGCCATTCGGATAGCAGTCAACGACGAACTGGGGATTCTGGAGGCCGCCGTCCCGGCCGCGCTCGCAAGCCTGACCGTTGGCGGACGTCTGGTGGTTGAGTCCTACCAGTCCCTGGAAGACCGAATTATCAAGGAGATCTTCCGAGAAGGTTCCGATCCGCACGTCCCCGCCGGTTTGCCAATGACTGCCAGTGACCTAGACAAGTTGCGTTCTCTGCGACTCCTTACCAAGGGGGCAGAACGAGCGCCCGCCGAAGAGGCCGCACAGAACCCCCGATCCATTCCCGTTCGCCTTCGAGCCGCAGAACTACTCACCCCGTGGAGGAACCATGTCAGCTAGCGCCGCTAAACTGCTGCCCCAGTCGGCACCACTTTCCTCACCGCACACTTCCCCCGAGAGGCAGGCGGACCAGCGACTCTACGTGGTAGCGGGTCAGAAGGTAGCCGTTAGGTCATCGGTCTGGCCCTTCATCCTCATCGCGGTTCTGCTAGTGGTGTTCACGATTGCCCTGCCAATGGTGGTCAACACCCAGATGGCTCAGCGGGCCTATGAGATCCGTGACCAGCAGATTGTGCTCGCAGAACTCAACGCGCAGGTCGAAACTCTCGAGGCTGAACTTCTTGAGGCGTCGTCTCCCCAGAAGCTTGAGGAGCGCGCCCGCAGTATAGGTCTGGTGCACGCTGGAAGTATCGGAGCCATCTCTCTTGACGGAAAGAAAGTTGAAGGCGGGGGACCTGCACAGTGAGTGACGCACCTGCTCGCGCGCCACAGAAGTCAAGGACCTCCCAGGCAAAGCGGTCCCGATGGTTGCTCATCGGGACCGTCATCATGCTTCTGGTGGCGGCCATCCAGCTGTTCATGATCCAGATCGTCCGCGGAGCTGAACTCGCGGAACAGGGTAGGCAGGTCAGAACCTCAGCCAACGCCATTCAGGCACCGAGGGGCACCATCGTCGATGCCAATGGAACCGTCCTCGTCGAGTCGAGGATCACCTACCATATTGCGGCCAACCAGCAGGCTCTACGCGAATACCGCCATATTGAAGACGGAGAGATAGTCGGTCGCGGACCGGCAGAAGCCGCTCGACTTCTGGCACCCCTACTCGAAATGAATCAAGCAGAGCTCGGGGGCATGCTTCTCGGAGACAGTACCTACCACTACCTGGCCAAGAATGTTGATCCTGAGACCTACCGGGCGATCCGCAAGCTGGGGATCTATGGCATTGAGTGGGAACCGGTGTTTGAGAGGATGTATCCGGCGGACTCACTCGCAGGGACGGTCCTCGGTAGCATCGACTCCGAAGGCAACGGCAACTCCGGCCTCGAACTTACCTACCAGGAGGAGCTGACGGGGACCCCCGGCGAAGAGTCCTACGAAATCGGCCCGACAGGTGCGGTAATCCCGGGGGCAAAGGTGACCTCCAAGGAAGCTCGTCCCGGGGACACCATCAACACCACCCTGATCGCTGACCTGCAGCATGCCATCCAGAGCGCAGTCGACTCGTCCGTTGAGTTCCACAATGCTGAGTGGGGAGCCGCGGTGGTCATGGATGTCGCCAGTTCAGAGATCCTTGCGCTGGCGGATTCGGGGACGGTCTCCCCGGCGGGCAGGAGGGTTGATGTTTCGTTTTGTCTGGGCAGTCGTGGCCCTGATCGCGGCGCCCTCAGTTCCCGCCTTGCTGCCCACACCGGCGCTTGCACAGTTCCAGCAGGGGCA
>CAMFDH010000028.1 GCA_945949035.1 uncultured Actinomyces sp. | reverse complement strand
CGAAGAGGTTGCGGTGGTCAGGTTTGCAGGTGCGAGTCGCTACGAGACTTCCGCCGCGATTGCCGAGTGTTTTGAACCTGGCTCCCCTGTATTCCTCACAACAGGTGCGGACTTTGCAGACGGGGTCGTCGCCGGAGCCCCGGCAGTCAAGTCGGGCGGACCGGTCATACTCACCCAGCGAAACGTGCTGGGAACCGAAGCTGAACAGGCAATCACAAGGCTGAGTCCGACCAGTGTCAGCATCATTGGTGGAACTTGGCCAGCCGCGCAGCTGACGAAAATCAAAGCAGCGTCCTCGACCGACGCGGTAACGGTCTATGCGGGGTCGAACCGCTACGCAACAAGCGCGAAGGTTGCGAATGCTTTCTACGGCACCGGTGCGAAGCCCCTGACGTTTACCGTGGGGACCTCATTCCCGGATGCGTTGGCAGGGGTTTCGGCTGCAACAGTTGCAGAGTCTCCCATTGTCTTGACAAGGTCAGACTGCAGGCCAAAGGACATCGAAGCGGTTTCGAAGCAGGTCACTGACAAGGTCATCCTCGGTGGAACCGCTGCAGTGAGCGATGCTGCGCACACCTCGACATGCCAGCCTCCCAAACCACCCGTTCCTACCAAGACCTTGCTCTCTGTGGCTCAGAAGCAGGTCGGGAAGTCCTACGTCCTCGGCGCAACAGGTCCGAACAGCTTCGATTGCTCTGGACTGACCCAGTACGTCTACAGGGAGATGGGCGTGAACATCCCGCGCAACTCCTACCAGCAGCTGAGCCAGGGACGCAGGGTGTCCAATCCTGCTCCGGGTGACATCGTTGTTCTGGGTGGGGGATCGCACGTGGGAATCTACGTCTCCCCGGGAGTGATGATTGACGCGGGTAACCCCAGGGTCGGCGTCTCGCAACGCGCAATCTATGCGACGCCTTCGGCCTACATCAGGTTCTGATAGTCACTAAATTCTAAGTGGGCCCCTTACGCCGTGACAGCAGTGTCATAAAGGCGTAGGGGGCCCTCTTTGATCCACGTCACAAAGCACGTTTCGTTTCGGTTACAGAGTGTGTGAGTTTCTGCTCCGAACCTGAAATGAAGTCCTCTGTGGGCTAGCGTGAAGACATCTGGAGCCCCGTTGGAGCATGCAATTGCGTGCCCGAGAAACGGGGCCCTGATATCCATAAGACAAACTGAAAGTAGTTCAAATGCGTAAATCAGTATTTGCTGGTGCAGCAGCTACCGCGGCCCTCGCACTGGTGCTCGGTGGATGCTCCTCTGGTACTTCCGGTGAGACGACGACTCCGGAGCAGAGCGGCGAAGAGACCGGCGTTACCGAAACGGCTGACGGCGAACTTACGGTGTGGGTTGATGAGACCCGTCAGGCAGCTGTTGAGGCCGCTGCAACCGAGTTCACCGAAGCAACGGGAACCAAGGTAAACCTGGTTCTCAAGAACTTTGATGAGATCCGTGCAGACTTCTCCGCACAGGTTCCGACCGGCAAGGGCCCGGACATCACCGTTGGTGCACACGACTGGTTGGGTGAGTTCACTGCCAATGGTGTCGTAGCTCCGATCGAGCTCGGCGATAAGGCTTCAGAGTTCGCCGAGACCGCGATTTCGGCGTTCACCTACGACGGCTCCCTCTACGGCCTTCCCTACGCAATCGAGAACATTGCGCTGATCCGTAACGTAGCGCTGGCTCCCGAAGCTCCCGCGACCTGGGATGACGCAATGGCAGCCGCTGAGGCCGCAGGTACCAAGTACAAGTTCCTTGTGCAGATGAACGGTGAAGAGGGCGACCCCTACACCTTCTACCCGCTGCAGTCCTCCTTCGGCTCCACCGTCTTCAAGCAGAACGCTGACGGCTCCTTCACGAACGAGCTGAACCTGGCAACGGGTGGCGACGAGTTCGCACAGTTCCTGCAGGATAACGGTCATAAGGGCACCGATGTCTTCAACCAGGACCGCACCTACGACATCGTTGTAGACGCATTCGCGAAGGGCGAGTCGCCCTTCCTGATCGGTGGTCCGTGGATGCTCGACTCCTTCGGTGACGTCGAGGTCGCAATTGACCCGATCCCCTCGGCCGGTGGCCAGCCCGCACAGCCTTTCGCTGGTGTTCAGGGCTTCTACCTCTCCGCACAGTCGAAGAACCCGCTGATTGCCAATGACCTCCTCACCAACTACCTGGCTTCTGAGACCGCTCAGATCGCCATGTACGAGGCCGGCGGTCGTCCCCCGGCCCTGATCTCGGCACAGGAAGTTGCAGCACAGAACCCGGTCACCGCAGGTTTCATCGCTGCCGGTGCTGATGCACAGGCAATGCCTTCCATCCCTGAGATGGCTGCAGTGTGGACCCCTTGGGGCCGCACCGAGGCTCAGATCATTGCTGGCGATGTAAACCCGGCAGAGGCTTGGGCAAAGATGATCGCTGACATTCAGGCAGAGATCGGCTAACCAGCCCAGACCTAGCGGTCGTTTTTGGCAGTGGGGGCGCGGAGAGAATCCTCTCTGCGCCCCCACTCATAGGTAACGGGTCTCAGGTTGCGTAGCCTAGGCCGATCTCTCTGACTATGATCTAGAGGTAACCGTCATCAGCCCGAGTTTTTCATCCTTGGGCAAGTCTGTATGTCTCGGCGATGGTGCCGAATTAAGGAAGATTAATGGACAGCGTCCAGACTTCAAATATGGCGACTTCAATGGAACTCGAAGAGGTTCGCAGTGCCAAGAAGAGTCGCTTCAAACTTCCCCCGAAGGACCCGGATGTAAACCGCTGGGGACCGGGTTTCGTCGTCAAGCTGGTCTTGATGGCACTGGTCAACGCCTTCGGGGTCTACGTCCTCTTTATGAGCTTCACCAAGGATTCGTGGGGGATCTTTGCGGCGATGCTCGCCCTCCTCATCTTCGCCGACTGGATCTATTTTTCCGGTCGTACGCTCCCGCTGAAGTACATCATTCCCGGTTTGACGTTCCTTCTGATCTTTCAGATCTACACCATCGGGTACACGATGTACGTGTCGTTTACGAACTACGGTGACGGCCACAACTCCACCAAGGCCAATGCGGTAACCGCACTGCTGATGCAGAACGAGAACCGTGTTCCGGAATCACCCACCTATCCGCTGAAGGTCATCAAGGATGGGGGTGAGCTTGGATTCGCCATCGTTGATGACGGCACGGTGATGATTGGTTCATCAGAGACGCCACTCCACGCTGAACCCAATGCTGTCGTTAGCGATGGAAAGATTACAGAGGTTCCCGGTTGGGAAATCCTCACTATGAACCAGATCGTTCAGCAGCAACAGGAGGTCGTGGACCTTCGCGTGCCGGTGAGTGATGACCCGAATGCGGGTTCCATCCGCACGACTGATGGTTCGACTGGTTTCCAGGCTCGCTCTGTATTGAACTGGGACCCGCAAGCCGACACCATGACCAACATCGACACAGGTGTGGTCTACAGAGACAACGGTCAGGGTCAGTTTGAGTCAGACGACGGTCAAACGCTTCCTGTGGGATGGCGCGTGGGCGTTGGTTTCGACAACTACACGAAGGCTTTCGGTGGTGACTCGAAGTACTCCGGGCCGTTCTACCAGGTACTCCTGTGGACTTTTGCCCAGGCACTGCTTTCGGTGGCACTCACCTTCCTACTCGGGTTGTTCCTGGCCATTACCTTCGACAAGAAGATTAAGGGGCAAAAGATCTATCGAACGCTGATGATCCTGCCCTACGCGATTCCGGGCTTCATTTCCGCCCTTATCTTCGCGGGTATGTTCAACAAGTCTTACGGCTTCATCAACCAAGTCATACTCGGAGGAGCACAGGTTCCCTGGCTCCAGGATCCCTGGCTGGCGAAGTTTGCGATCCTCTTCGTGAACCTGTGGCTGGGCTTCCCCTACATGTTCCTGATTGCTACCGGTGCCCTGCAATCGGTCCCAGAGGACGTGACAGAGGCTGCCAAGATTGACGGTGCCAGTGCATGGCGCCAGTGGGTATCCATCAAGATGCCGCTGGTTCTCATTGCAACCGCTCCGCTGTTGATTTCGTCGTTCGCTTTCAACTTCAACAACTTCACGCTGATCTACATGCTGACCGGTGGTGGGCCATCATTCGGTGATCCGTCTGTGCCACTTGGTCACACGGACATCCTGATCACGATGGTCTACAAGATGTCCGGTATCGATGGTGGGGCAACCAAGGACTTCGGCCTTGCCTCGGCTCTCTCGATCCTGATCTTCATCATTGTTGGAACTATTTCTGCGATCGCGTTCCGTCAGACTCGCAAGCTTGAGGAGATGATGTGACATGGCAACCCAGGTAACTTCAAAGACCCCTGTCACGGTAAATACAGACGAACCTGTGCAGAACAAGCACTCGTTTGGATTCTGGCTTCGTGAGTACGGTTGGCGCCACCTTGTGGGCGTCCTGATTGTCATCTACGCCCTCGTTCCGATCATCTACATCATCTCGGCTTCTCTGAATCCGGGAGGCACGCTGACCGGGTCGAACCAGCTCTTCCAGAAGATCGATTTCGAGAACTACCAGCGCCTTGGTGACACCCAGTTCTGGCATTGGATGGGCAATTCCCTGGTGATCGCAATCTCGGTATCGGTGGGAACCGTTCTTATGGCAGCAGCTGCTGCCTATGCCTTCTCAAGGTTCCGCTTCACAGGTCGTAGGGTTGGACTCACCTCGCTCTTGATCATTCAGATGTTCCCGCAGATGCTGGCATTTGTCGCCATCTTCCTGCTGCTTCTGAACCTCGGCGACGTGGTGCCGATCCTCGGCGTGAACTCCACACTCGCGCTTATTGCTGTGTACCTGGGTGGGGCACTGGGAGTCAACACCTTCCTGCTCTACGGGTTCTTCAACACGATTCCGAAAGAGCTGGACGAAGCGGCCAAGATTGACGGGTTGTCGCACGGCCAGATCTACTGGCAGATCATCCTGAGGCTAGCTGCTCCGATTCTCTCGGTTGTGGCGCTCCTGTCGTTCATCTCAACCTTCGGTGAGTTCGTTATCGCCCGTGTTGTGTTGCAGCAGGAAGAGAACTGGACGGTAGCAATCGGTCTCTACTCGTGGGTGGCCAGCCGCCTTGACGCCAACTGGGGTCAGTTCGCAGCCGGCGCGATCATTGCGTCGATTCCGATTCTTCTACTCTTCCTGTTCCTGCAGAAGTACATCGTGGGTGGCCTCACCGCGGGTGCTGTGAAGGGATAGTTTAGAAGTAGCAAACCCACTTTGTCGGAGGTCGAAGATAGTATTCGACCATGGGAGCAAAGAGGGAAGCGACAGAATCTAGTCCAGAGAAGCCCTCCGAAATGGAGGGCTTCTCTGCGTCTGCACGCAGATGGTTTGACGCTGTCTTTGCAGCCCCGACACAGGCGCAAGTAGAAGCCTGGGGGGCGATCCGCTCCGGTCACAACACGCTTGTAATTGCCCCAACCGGTTCTGGAAAAACTCTTTCTGCGTTCCTCTGGGCTATCGATCGCCTCACCCAAGAGGAGGCACAGACTGACGGTTCGCGACCAGAGGGCGTGAGGATCCTCTACATCTCGCCCCTCAAAGCTCTGGGGGTGGACGTTGAACGCAACCTTCGTGCACCGCTAGCGGGTATCCGGGAAGCCCTGGTGGCTGAGGGCGGAGCCGATCCACAGATCTCAGTCGGCGTCAGATCCGGTGACACGCCCGCATCTGAGCGTCGTCGTCTCCTGGCCCATCCGCCAGACATCCTCATCACCACCCCGGAATCCCTTTACCTGATGCTGACGGGTCGGGCTGCAGAGACACTGAAGACAGTTGATACGGTCATCATTGATGAGGTGCACGCCCTCGCCGGAAACAAGCGTGGGGCACACCTGGCGCTCTCCATGGAACGCCTCGATGGAATCCTCGAGAAGCCGGCACAGAGAATCGGGCTTTCTGCGACTGTGGAGCCGGTTTCGGAGGTGGCGCGATTCCTCGGGGGAGCTCATCCCGTTGAGGTGGTGCGCCCACCAAACACCAAGCGTTTCGACATCACGGTAGAGGTTCCTGTCGAAGACATGTCGAACCCACCCATTCCAGAGACCCAGGTGCTTGATGCCAACTCGGGTCCCAGCGACTACCGCCTGGGTTCAATCTGGCCCTCGATTGAGGCTTCGCTCTACCAAAGGATTCTGGGGTCCCAGTCGACCATTGTCTTCACCAACTCCCGTCGCTCTGCAGAGAGGCTCACGGCTGCTCTGAATGAGCTTCATGAAGATGAGGGCGAAGTGCTGGCCAAGGCCCACCACGGTTCCGTCTCAAAGGAGATGAGGGCGCTTGTAGAAGAAGAACTGAAGTCCGGCAGCCTGCGCTGCGTTGTCGCCACGGCATCCCTGGAACTTGGCATCGACATGGGAGAGGTCGATCTGGTCATTCAGATTGACCCACCCCCCTCGGTCTCGGCTGGGCTGCAACGTCTGGGCCGCTCGGGGCACCAGGTCGGGGGAGTCTCCAAGGCCATCTTCTATCCCACCCACCGCTCGAAGCTGCTTGAGACGGCGGTGATAGCTTCCCGGATGATTAGCGGAGAGATAGAGGCGGTCAAGATTCTCTCGAACCCGCTGGACGTCCTCGCCCAGCAGACCATTGCGCAGACGGTGGTCGGGCCCCTTGATGTTGAAGGTTGGTTTGAAGCGGTTCGACGGTCGGCCCCTTTTGTGAATCTTCCTCGCAGCGCCTATCTCGGCGTCCTCGACCTAATATCTGGAAGATTTCCGTCCACTGAGTTCGCATCCCTGAGGGCGCGCGTTGATTGGGATCGCACCCTGAACGTACTCACGGCGCGCCCGGGCACCCAGAGACTAGCGGTCACAAATGGCGGGACCATACCTGATCGGGGACTCTACCGTGTTGTCGCGGGTGCCTCAGAAGAGGGTGGGGGATCCCGTGTCGGTGAACTTGATGAAGAGATGGTCCATGAGACCCGGGTTGGAGAGGTTTTCACCCTGGGAACGACCCCGTGGAGGGTCCGCAGGATCACAAGGGATACGGTCGAGGTTGAGCCGGCATTCGGAGTGGTGGCAAAGACGCCGTTCTGGCGTGGCGACTCTCCGGTTCGTCCCGTCGAGGTCGGGGTAGCTCTTGGTGAACTTGCAGGAACTCTCTTAGGTGACAGCAAGAAGGGGACCGAAGCTGGGACCCTCCTTGGTGATCTTGGGTTCGATGATTTTGCGGTTGCCAACACGCTGACCTATTTGCGGGAGCAACGGGAGGCCGTGGGGGTCCTTCCCAGTGCTTCCACCATGGTGGTTGAGAAAACCAGGGATGATGTTGGGGATTGGCTCTACATCCTCCAGTCGCCCCTCGGGCTTGCAGTGCACGCCCCCTGGGCTCTTGCCATCAATGCCCGTCTGCGCGACTCTTGGGGATTGGACTCTCGGGCCACTGCTAGTAACGACGGGATTATCGTTCGCCTGGCTGACTTTGAGATTGATGAGGCCGTGGAGGCGCAGGCACCTACCGCTGCAGATGTGTTCCTTTTTGAGGCCGAAGAGATTGCTCAGGTTGTGCGCAGCGAGGTTGAGAACTCAGCGGTGTTTGCCTCGAGGTTCAGAGAGGCGGCCTCTAGGGCGCTCATCCTCGGCAGCTCGAAGCCGGGGCAGCGTTCCCCTCTCTGGCAACAACGTCTCCGCGCCTCTGCACTCCTTGAGGTGGCGTCAAAGTATCCCGATTTCCCCATGATTCTCGAAGCCATGCGGGAGGTGCTCCAGGATGTCTACGACACTCCTGCACTCGAAAAGGTCATGGCGGATCTAGCCTCGAGGCGCACCACCATGGTTGAGGTGGTGACGGAGGTTCCTTCGCCCTATGCGAGGTCTCTTCTTTTCGGCTATGTCGGTGAGTTCATGTATCAGGGGGACAACCCCGTCGGAGAGCGGCGCATTGCGGCACTCAGCGTCGACCCGGCCGTCCTTAGAGAGCTTCTTGGTGAGATTCCCCTGCGCGATCTGTTCGAGGCAGATGCAATTGTCGAAGTTGAGGCTGAACTCCAGCGAACCAAGTCTGGCTGGCAGGCACACGGAGTCGACGGACTTGTGGATCTCCTCCGCGTCCTCGGACCCCTTACTGAAGCTGAGATTGGGCGCAGATTCTCGGCGGACTCCAAGGAAGCAATCACGGAGGACAAGGCGCTCTCGCAGGCGCTGACCCAGCGGAAAGTGTTCGCCACGCGAATGGCTGGAAGGGACTACTTCGCGGCTATGGAGGATGCGGGACTCCTGGTAGAGGCCTGTGGGGTTGCCGTTCCACCCGGGGTGCCATCCGCCTTCCTCGAACGCGCTGCCGACGCTGTAGAGCAACTCCTGGGGCGCCATCTCGCTACCCATGGTCCGGTAACCACTCGTGAGATAGTTGGGAGGTTCGGGCTGGCAGAGTCAACGGTCCAGTTGGCCCTACGGGTTCTTGAGGGCCGAGGGATCGTGGTTTCGGGACTGTTTCTTCCTGAGGAGTTGGCCGAACAGCGGGGTGTGGAACCGGATCAGGTTCAGTGGCTCTCACAGACGGTTCTTGAAAGGATCCGTACACGCTCGCTTGCACTCTTGCGTGGAAATGTTGAGCCCGTCAGCGCGACAACTTTCGCGAAGTTCCTCCTGGACTGGCAGTACTGCGGGGGACGCCTCGAAGGGTTAGAGGGGACCTATACAGCGATCGATCAGCTGGCGGGCATCGTACTGCCCGCCTCCGCCTGGGAGACCCTGGTGCTACCCCAGAGGGTGTCAGATTATGACAAGAGCTGGTTGGACCAGCTGGTCGGAAACGGAGAGCTCACCTGGATCGGGCAGGGTGGGATAGGCAGTCGGGATGGCTGGGTTCAGTTCACGCCGACCGGAGTCCCGCACAGGCAGGCTATTGGTGAGAGTAGGGAGAAAACGCCAGTCGAACTTGCCGTCTTAGATGAGCTTCAGACACGAGGCGCACTTTTTGCTCCTGCACTCCTTGATGGGCTGGTCACCAGGGATCTCCATGTCAGCGCTAAGGACCTAGAAGACGCCATGTGGTCACTGGTC
Source organism: uncultured Actinomyces sp. (assembly GCA_945949035.1). Classification (GTDB taxonomy): domain Bacteria; phylum Actinomycetota; class Actinomycetes; order Actinomycetales; family Actinomycetaceae; genus Scrofimicrobium. The sequence continues at coordinate 1,960 of CAMFDH010000028.1, read as the reverse complement.
TGGGATGGCCTCGTCACATCAGATTCTGTGGATGCTCTGAGGGCAAGAATCAGCGGTCGCAAAAGTGCCCAGAAGACGCCGGCCCTGAGATCACGTGGACGGGCAATACTCCGGCGCAGCTACGGCGGCATGGCGCCAATGGGTCGATCGGTGATCGCAAGTCCCGCAGCTGGCCCATCGCTGGCGGGACGCTGGTCGCTGGTAAGCCGGGATACGAAGGGAAGTGAAGCAAGCGAAGCCAACACTGTCGCGACGTTTGAAGCTCTTCAGGTGCTGGAACGATACGGGATTGTCACCCGGGGAAGTGTGATGGCCGAACAGTTTCCGGGTGGTTTTGCGCAAGCCTATCGTCTCTACACTGACTTTGAGATTGCCGGTTCCTGCCGCAGAGGATACTTCGTTCACGGACTCGGAGGGGCACAGTTCGCGGTTCCGGGAGCTGTGGACCGACTTCGAGATATCGAAGAAGAGGGGAGAGTCAGTGGCAAGACCAGTGTTCTTGCCTTGGCCGCCACAGATCCGGCAAACCCCTACGGGGCATCGCTGGCGTGGCCCGATACCTTGGGCTGCGGTGCCTCGCCGAAGAGGAACCCTGGTGCGCTAGTCGTTCTTGTCGACGGAAGCCCAGTGCTCTATCTAGAGCGTGGGGGGAAAACGGCTCTCACGGACGTCAATTGCGCGGCAGAAGAGAGGCTCGCTGCCGCCAGTGAGCTGGTCAGAGGGGTCCGTCGTGCAGATCTCGCAAGCTTCACCATTCAAAAGATCAACGGCGCGGCTGTCCGTGAGAGCGAGTGGATGGGTGCCCTGCTCGAAGCCGGATTCGCGGAACTACCCCGAGGACTGACACTCCGTAGACGGGTGCACTGACGTGAAGAACTTGGGAGGTTTTTGATGCCAGAGGGAGATACTGCCTATCGGGTGGCGCGGCAGATTGGTGAGGCACTGAATGGGCAGGTCCTGACGCGGTTCCAGGTCCGCACCGGGTCCCTTGCCACGGCTGATCTTCGGGGCCAGATAGTCTCCTCAGTAGAGCCCTTCGGAAAACACATCCTTGTTCGTATCGGAGGGTACTCCCTGCATTCCCACATGCTGATGGACGGGGTCTGGCACATTTACGCGAGGGGTGCCCGCTGGCGGAAGCCTTCCCACCAGGCTCGGATAGTTCTTGGAACCGACAGGGTTGAAGTCGTGGGGTTCTCGGTAGCTCAAGTTCGGTTGGTTCCAACGGCTTCCGAGGGCGACCTGGTGGGTCATCTTGGGCCAGATCCCCTCAAACCTGACTGGGACGGCGAGGGAATGCTCTTGGCAGCTGAGAGGGTACAGCAGGATCCTCGACCTATTCACGTTGCACTGATGGACCAGCGAAGTGTGGCGGGTTTCGGAAATGAGTACGCGAATGAGCTGTGCTTCTTGATGGGAGTGGATCCAGAGGCCCCGGCGACAAGTGTTGACGCACTTGCCTTCATGAAACTTGGGACCAGACTGATTCGGGCTAACCGCGACAGGGTTGAACGAACCACAACCGGTAATCTGCGCCAGGGTCAGAGGAGCTATGTTTTCGGGAGGACGGGGTTGAGCTGCCGCAGGTGCGGGACACAGATTCAGCTCAAGAGACTTGGCGCAGACCCGACGACCCTGCGCAACGCACACTGGTGCCCTGTGTGTCAGCCCCCATTCTCAGGGGTTGCCTCGGGCCCGGAAGCGTAGAGCCGCTGCCCGTCCTTCGACCACAGACCCGTCACGCCCCGGCGGTGAGTCCCCACCAGGTTGGTATCGACAACTCCGATGCACTGCATGAGGGAGTAGCAGATACGCGGACCCACAAAGGTGAAACCCCGTGCCTTCAATGCCTTGGCCAGTGCGACAGACTCAGCAGACTCAAGAGGAACCTCCGATTGTGCGTACGGAACCGGCGTTGTCTCAGGCTGGAAGCTCCAGACAAGTTCGGCAAGTCCTGTCG
>CAMFDH010000027.1 GCA_945949035.1 uncultured Actinomyces sp. | reverse complement strand
TGCCATCGGGAAGGACAGCACCGACCCGGGCGTGAAGCTCAGTTCCGTACGGTCCTTCAACTCTCTCAACTGAACCGCCCGTGCCAACGATCGAAGTCTCGATCTGGTCCGAGAGTTCCGGCCATGCCCCACCCGACTTTGGAGCCGCGGCAACACTAACCGTGACACCGGAGGTCCCGAGCACGAGCAGCATGCGGAACAGGGTTGTCTTGTCTGCTTCGAACTTGCCCCGCAACTGCAGCCCGGGCATACGCGGCACGTAGATTGCGCCAAGGTCCACATAGCCGGCGGGTGCGGGTGCACCCCCCGAGTCCTTTGGACCTCGGTGAGGTAGGTGGGGGCGTTCTTCACGGTCCGAGGCAAACGCCTCGAGGGACTCGACAGAGCCCTCCTCGGTTCGCTTGCTCTTACGCCGGAATAGTGCCATGACTCCCGCCTCCTAGGCCATGCAATCGAGGCACATCGGGGCGCCGGGTTCGCTCTCAGGTGAAAGCTGAGAGGTGTGCTTTACAAGGAAGCATGAGACACAGGTGAACTCATCTTCCTGAGCGGGTACCACCAGCACGGTGAGCTCTTCTTTCGAGAGATCCGCACCCGGAAGCTCAAAGCTCTCCGCCGCCTCATTCTCGTCCTCATCAACGTCATTCGAACCAATATCGGTCCGGCGTGACTTCAGCTCCTCAATAGAGTCCTCAGAAATATCCTCTTCAGACTTACGTGGGGCATCGTAGTCGGTAGCCATTAGTGTCCTTTCACGCTCGAACTGCGGCTCGGATTACCAGGATGGGCAACCGCGGGGATAGTAACACCATTGGTGACTCAGTTCCATCCGCTTTCTGAACACGCCCCACAGCATCCATCGGGATGGCGGGGAGTTTGGCACCATGTAGTCGGGAAAGGTGGGACACATGATTGTTCTTGAGTTTGTGGGGCGCGATGCAGGAAGTGATGCTCTTCTCTTTCGGGACGGAGACGGACGTGAGTTTGTCGCGCCTCTGACGGAGATGTTGACCTCGTCGATCCTGCGTGGCTCGACCCTTGAAGTAGTCCCCGATTCCCCTCAGCGAAGGCTCACACCTCGGGAAATCCAAGCCCTCTTGAGGGAAGGTTTGACCGCCACCCAGATCAACGAGCAAACCGGTACCGAAATTGAACGCGTACGGCGTTTTGAGGGCCCGGTTCGCGCAGAGATCATGCGCGCCATCGACCGCGCACTCTCCTCCCCCGTCGGAAACGACCCTGATTCTCCGACTATCGGTGACCTGGTGGTCGATCGTTTGGCCGAGCGCGGGGTCGACACAGAAGAACTGAAGTGGACTGCCTCCAAGCGAGATTCAGGAGCGTGGGAAGTCTCAGTTGTCTTCGTTGAGGCCGATATTGAGAAGTCCGCGATGTGGACACTCGCAGAAGCTACAGATCTTGCTACCGCCGGCGACGAGACGGCCAGGGAGCTCACCGAGACAGCCAGGACCCCCGAACCCGTCCGCGCACTCTTCCCTCCGGTCGCCACGTCTACTATCGATCCCTTCTCCGATGAGGACGACATCCTGCTTGAGCGTCAGGAGCAACTTCTCAAGCGCCTAAGTGCCGCTCGCGGTCGTCGTCAGCCCGTGATGATGGGATTCGAAGGTGAGGACGAGCACGTTGAGACGGTCCCCATCATCAGTCCGGTCGTGGCTCCACCCAGCGTCGCGTCACCCGCACCCGCACCCGGGGGCACCGAACACGCGGAAACAGAGGAGACAGGCCCCGCCTCCGAAGAGAGCAGTCCTTTACTCGACACGGAGTTAACAGAGGCCGAGGAGCCCTCCCAGAAGCCAATCGACAGTTCTAAGAAGCGCGGCCGCAAGCCCATGCCTTCCTGGGATGAGATTGTCTTCGGTTCTCGCGGGAACTAGCAGAGGCGCCAGACCGGGATCTCCATCTCGACCTCGGTCAACGATCCGTGCACCCCGGGCATAAACAGCGCCGACTGCGACTGGGTCCTTGAATCACCCACCACGGCGTCACCATCAGGCATGACCAGGAGGTCGCCGAGCAGTTCCAGTCCAGGCCCTTCTCCGATGACCTGGGGAACCTGCTGCCGGTTGAAGATCCATGCCCGGTCTCCCCAGTACTCACGCCAGCGCTGCTCGACTGACTCAGCCTGACCCGCAGAGGCGTGAATGTGCGCTGCCCGCCCCTCACCGGTGACCAGCTCAACTCCTTCAGCAAGGAATGGAACACCCGCAATGTCCACGCGTTCACCGACCTCAACCATGCCGTGATCAGCTGTCAGTAGGACCTGAGCTCGATCACCTACCGAACTGAGGAGGCCGCGAAGCTCCATGTCAAAGTCCTCCAGTGCAGCGCTCCATGCATGTGAGTTGGGTCCGTGTCCATGGCCGACCTTATCGATGCCTGACCAGTAGACGTATGTGAGAGGTGTTCTTCGGCGCACCTCGCCCACCGCTCGACCAAACCGCGCGGAGAGATCCTGGGCCCCAACAAAACGGGCTCCTCGCATCGCCGCCCCGGTCAGCCCCGAGTCCTGAAATCGGGGGTCTGTCACGATCGCGCAGTCAATCCCCCGCCCGGTCATTCGCTCGAGGATTGTCGGCTCGGGCTGCCACTCTCTCCCGCTTACTCCGGGGGCAAACTGGAGCAGGTTCATCACACCGTCTCCATGGCGCACCGAGTAGCCCACCATCCGGGTTGCACCAGGCGTCCTTCCGGTGGCAAGGGTGGTGAGCGCAGCAGAGGTTGTCGATGGCGCTACGGTCTGAGCACGAACCGGTTCGCTGCGGAGTCCGCGCAGGGTCGGGGCGTGACCGAGTTTGTCCAACAGTTGGTGTAGGCCGAGGCCGTCCGCTAGGACCACAACAACTGGAAGGTCCTTCTCAAGGCCAAACTGCTCAGCAGAGGCTTCCGCACGCACGCCTGCTACGAACTCTCCACCCGTGCCGGCGTAGGCGGCAGCTTCGAGAACATCACCAATCCACGGTGTGGGTGGTGGGATCGGGGCGATAACACCCGCGGGTAGTGGCTTAGTAAACCCCATCAGCGCTGCCCTAGCTGCATCGAAAGGGCACCGACAAAGGCCATGGCGTCTTCCTCATCTGAACTCTCGGGCTGCACCCCAAAGCTCATTACTAGTCCGTCATCCTTTTCGGAACCAACCAACCCGTGATCGGCCGTACATTCAGGATCGTCACACTGCATCGGCTCCATCTCGATGGTCCGGTGGGTGGCAAACGAAAGGACCACCGTCAACCCCGGTAAAGAAGCGTGTCCCTCGAGCCCCGGAAACACAGGTTCGTCCTCAGGAAGAACCCGGTGCGGAAACGATGCACTCCCCAGTTCAAGCCCTGTGATCTGTCGAACATGAATCAGGTTCAGGTACCAGCGCACCCCGTCGGCAAGCTCGTCGACGTGGATTGCGGTGAGGAGTGAGTCACGAAGACCAACAAGGTCAAAGTGCCGGAAGACGGCCTGGTCGTCAAAGGTTGTCTCAAGCTGGAACAGGCAGTGTTCCGGCAGATGACCAGCATTGACCTGCCGAAGTAGGCGTTCGATCAGGTCGACATGGAAGCCGAGAGCTCGAACCTTCTCGAAACTGGTCATGACTGTCTCATCCTTCGTAGGCGTGGGTGGTCGGTTGACTGCCCAAACTCAACAATAATGGCCCCCATGGCAATTAACGTGGTCGGTGAAAATGAGGCAGACAGTATCGATGACATTGATGTCTCGGTGGAAATGCGTGATTCCTTCCTGGAGTACGCCTACTCGGTGATCTATGCGAGGGCGCTTCCTGATGCTCGCGACGGCCTAAAGCCCGTGCAACGTCGGATCGTCTACCAGATGCAGAAGATGGGTCTCACCCCCGATCGCGGCCACGTTAAGTCTCAGCGTGTTGTCGGCGAGGTGATGGGTAAGCTGCACCCCCACGGTGATGCGCCGATCTACGACGCCCTGGTGAGGCTGGCGCAGGACTTCAACCTGAGGCTCCCCCTGGTCGACGGTCACGGAAACTTTGGCTCACTTGACGATGGTCCCGCAGCAGCGCGCTACACGGAAGCACGTCTCGCACCCTCTGCCGCGCTTCTTACCGATGGTCTGGACGAGGACGCAGTTGACTTCGTCCCCAACTACGACAACCAGTTCCAGCAACCCGACGTGCTCCCCGCGGATTTTCCTTCGCTCCTGGTCAATGGCGCTTCCGGAATCGCTGTGGGCATGGCGACGTCCATTCCCCCACACAACCCCGCTGAGGCTCTTCGTGGTGCCTTGCACATGCTTCGCCACCCGGAGGCGACCAACCGTGAGTTGATGCGCTTCATCCCGGGTCCGGACTTTCCCGGTGGGGGGATCATCCCGGGTCTGCAGGGAGTAGAAGAGTCATACGAAACTGGGCGCGGAATCTTCAAGGTTCGTGCCAAGGCTTCCATCGAACGAGTTTCTGCCCGTCGCATGGGCATAGTCATCACGGAACTGCCCTACATGGTCGGTCCCGAGAGAGTCATCGAGAAGATCAAGGACGGAGTTAACGCCGGCAAGATCAAGGGGATCTCGGCAGTCTCAAACCTCACCGACCGAGAACACGGTCTGAGAATGGTTGTCAACGTCAAGAATGGGTTTAACCCAGAGTCCGTCCTCGCCCTCCTCTACAAGCACACGCCGCTCGAAGAGTCCTTCGCGACCAACGCGGTTGCACTTGTCGAAGGACAGCCGAAGACCATGACCCTGGCCGACATCCTGCGTGTCTTCATCGACCACCGCCTCGACGTAACGCTGAGAAGAACCAAGTTCCTCATCAAGAGGAAGCAAGAGCGACTTCACCTCGTTGAAGGCCTCCTGCGGGCAATCCTCGACATCGATGACGTCATTGCTATCATCCGCTCCTCCGGGGACGTAGACGAGGCCCGTGGGCGCCTACAGATCGCCTTCGACCTAACAGAGATTCAGGCGAACTACATCCTGGAGCTTCGCCTGCGGCGCCTCACCAAGTTTTCGCGAATCGAACTTGAAGGTGAACGAAACCAACTCGAGGAAGAACTCGACAGACTTCGAGCTATCGCAGGATCCCGTCAGCTCCTGGAACAGAAGGTGGCGGATGATCTCGAAGCAACGGCAGCCGCCGTGAAGTCTCCGCGACGTACCGTCCTCCTCTCGGAAGATGCCCAGTCCGTCAGCCCCGCGGCGCTAGGTTCCGACCTCGAGATTCCCGACGAGCCGTGCATTGTGGTCCTGACACCCGAGGGCGGAATAGCCCGGATCCCCGGCAGTGAGCCCCCGGCTCAGCCGGTCGCAGGAGAGAGCGATCACTTCCGTTCGTGGGGCGAATCGACCACACGCGGTCAGGTGACTGTGGTCTTCTCGGATGGCATTGCCCGCCGCCTGGCGGTCGAGACCCTTCCAGCCCTGGTTCGCTCTGATCTAGGACAGTCCCTGGCTGGAACCGTTGCCGTTACTGAGATCATCCAGGAGTCGATTCCGACAGATGTAGAACCCGTCGGAGTTGTCTCGCATGCGACAGACCAGATTCTTGCTCTTGGAACGCGCCTCGGGGTCGTCAAGAGGGTACGCCCCGACTGGCCTACCAACCGAGATGCGTGGCCCGTCATCACCCTTGAGGGAGGCGACCGCGTAGTGGGGGCATCAAACAGCAACTCCACCGACTTCGCGGTGTTTATCACCAGGTCGGCCCAACTGCTCAAGTTCCCCATTGATTCAGTACGCCCGCAGGGACCAGCCGGCGGAGGAATTGCGGGTGTTAAGTTAGCTTCCGGAGATGAAGCAATTTTCTTCGCCACCGTTGAGGAAACAGCCACCGCCGTCGTCGCCACCATCACTGAGCCAAAAGATGGCCTCCCGGGGACGTTCCCCGGCTCCGCCAAGTTCACGCCGCTGGTGGAGTTCCCCGCCAAGGGGCGTGCAACCATGGGGGTGCGATGCCACAGATTCCTCATGAATGAGAGCCACCTGCGGCTGGGCTGGGCCGGCCCGTTCATGCCCGTGGCAGCGACCTCGGCCGGAACTGCAGTTCAACTGCCTTCGGAACCGGGCAAGCGAGATGGCTCTGGGATCCAGCTTCAGTCGGTTGTCGAGTCCCTGGCCTAGGCGAACACTCTCGCAGCTGCGTGTGGCTTCCTGTGGTCTTACGAGCCCGGAGCTACACGCAGCGAATAGGTGTGATACCAGGAGGAGACCTCGAACCCGTGGTCCATGTAGAACCGCATCGAGGCTTCATCTTCTTCTGGATCTAGGGTGACGCTGATCTTGTCGATCCCGTCAGCCACAAGGGCCTCTGCAGTCTGATTCACGAGGGCGCTGAGAAGCTTGTCGCGGTCCTTAGACTCGAAGGCAGCAGCAATCTGCAAGACGCCCTCTCTCCAGCCGAGGGCTTCCCAATCCTGTTCGTACCCACCGACGGAAATAAAGCCGATCACCCGTGGTCGATCACCTTCACGGCTGAGGGCGACAAACGACCAGTCCCGTCGAATACCGGCGTTAATTTTTCGCCAATCCGCCTGCGTTGCCCTGAGGTTCTCAAGACCAAGCTCAATCTGTGCCTCATTGAAAGCACGTCGCGTCGCATCATCAAGATCGGGGGTCCAGGGAACAACGTCAAAGTAGGTTGGAACCACCTCTGCTCGTTGCCATCGTTCAACCACGCAGCGAAGTTCGACAGCGGAGCTCTCCCAGGCATAACCCATCTGCTCAAGAGCTGTGAGGAACTCGGTGTCCCCCTCATGGAGCGTGTGTGTCAGTCGTCCACCATTCTGCGTGAACTCTTCGTGAGCGAGTTTCGAACCGGCCTTTGTCTGCCACTTCAGAAGGGATGAACCGATTCCACTGCCACGAACACTAGGCGCGACGCCCCCCTGGCAGACAACCTGTTCCACGCTGCCTCGCGCTAGCTCAACATAGCCAAACGCAATCATTTTCCGGTTGCCGGTAACCTCAAATCCCGCCACGCCATTCCATTGATCGGCTCGTGCGAAGATCTCGGTTATCTCGGATTCAGAGGTTCGATATGGCACGCCCTCAGACTCTTCAATGAGAGCGAGTAGTTCGGAAAGGGGTGCCGCGTGCTCTGAAATCAGGGGCTCCCAAGCAACACCGGGGTGCTCCAGCGGCAAGTTGACCTGATCATCTTTCACCAATTCAGAATAGCCCATTCCATCACTTCACCGGCGCACAGTGAGGTGCTGGGCTAATGGCGAGATTAGGTTCAGGCGTCGATCCTGTCCCTGACAATGGACCGCGCTCCGTCAACGATGAACTGCTTGCGGGGTGCCACAACGGAACCCATTAGCAGCTCAAATACACTCTCGGCCTCCCGAAGTGCCTCTTCATCCTTCAGGGTGACGCGGCGGAGCCTGCGAGATGCGGGATCCATCGTTGTTTCTGCAAGCTGGTCGGCATCCATCTCTCCAAGACCTTTGTAACGCTGGATTGGCTCCTTGTACTTGCGTCGCTGTGCGTTGAGCTTCTTCAGTTCCTCGTGTAAACCGGCTTCCGAATAGGTGTAGATGACCTCGGTCTTCCCACGCCCTCGGCCCGGAACATCAATGCGGTGAAGCGGAGGAACTGCTGCAAAGACCCGACCCGCTTCGACCATAGGACGCATGTAGCGGAAGAACAGCGTTAGCAGCAGAGTGCGGATATGTGCCCCATCGACGTCGGCATCTGTCATCAGAATGATCTTGCCGTACCTGGCGGCGTCAACGTCGAAGGTACGTCCAGAACCCGCGCCAATGACCTGGATCAGGTTGGCACATTCGATGTTCGCCAGCATGTCCGAAGTTGAGGCCTTCTGGACGTTGAGGATCTTTCCCCGAATCGGGAACAGAGCCTGAAACTCAGAGGAACGCGCGGCCTTGGCGGTTCCAAGGGCCGAGTTTCCCTCAACGATAAACAGCTCACTTCGGGCCACATCAGTGGTTCGACAGTCAGCGAGCTTGGCGGGCAACGACGAAGTTTCGAGGGCGTTTTTCCGTCGCGAAATCTCTTTGTGAAGGCGTGCAGAAGCTCTTGCCTTCATCTCTCCGGCGAGCTTGTCAATCAACGCCTGGTTCTCTTGTTTGTCACCACGGCCAGTCTTAGCAAGCTTCTCTTCAAGCCACTTAGAGATGACGCGAAGTACAACGGGCCTAACCTGGGGCGTTCCCAGGGTTTCTTTGGTTTGCCCCTCAAACTGTGGTTCGGGCAGGCGAACTGTCACCACCGCGGTGAGACCCGCCAGCATGTCATCCTTCTCAAGTTTGCCGTCTTTGGCGGTCAGCTTGAGGCGACGCGACTGCTTCTCAACATTTGCGCGAAGCACTTTGAGAAGCGCCTGCTCAAATCCTTGGATATGAGTTCCCCCCTTCGGGGTCGCGATAATGTTCGCGAATGACTTGATCTCTGTCTCATAGCCAACACCCCACCGTAATGCCACGTCGACCTCACAGGTCCTCTGCACGGTGGCAGGACGAAGATGCCCGTTCTCATCAAGTTGCTGAACGGTTTCTTCATAGGTACCGGAGCCGGTTATGCGCCAGGTATCGGTGACACCACGGTCAACCGAAAGGAAGTCAACGTAGTCGGAGATGCCTCCCCTGTAGCAAAACTCCTCTTCCGCCGGCTCCGCTCCCCTCTCATCTCTGAGAACGATGGTTAGCCCGGGGACGAGGAACGCGGTCTGCCTTCCCCTGGCCGTCAGGGCTTCCCATGAAAATGTTTCGGATTCGGGGAAGATCTGGAAGTCATGCCAGAACCTCACTCTGGTACCGCTGACCCCACGCTTGACCTTCCCCACTACTGCGATGGGCTCAGCTTCCTGAAATGCCGTGAAAGGGGCGTTTGGATGCGGGGCGTCGCCGTCTGCAAACCTGCCGGGTTCACCTCGCTGAAAACTCATCTTGTGGGTCTTTCCAGCGCGATCGACCTCAACGTCAAGACGAGCTGAAAGAGCATTCACCACCGATGCGCCCACTCCGTGAAGCCCACCGGAGGATGCGTACGAAGAACCGCCGAACTTACCACCTGCGTGCAGCTTCGTGAACACCACCTCGACACCGGAGAGTCCGACACCTGGCACCTGATCAACAGGGATGCCCCTTCCGTCATCCGAGACGGATACGGAGCGGTCATTATGCAGCGTCACTTCAATACGACTGCACTCGCCCTGAAGAGCCTCATCAACAGCGTTGTCGACAATCTCCCAGACGCAGTGCATGAGGCCGCGCTGGTCCGTTGACCCGATGTACATACCGGGTCTCTTTCGGACGGCCTCTAGCCCCTCAAGCACCGTCAGGTGACGCGCTGAGTATCCGCTGGTCTCATTGTTCTTCTGGTTCGAGCTCACTAGATGATGATAGGTCGTCCCTCCGACAACGCCGGAACCCTGGGCTGTGCGAAGTGTCCCGTTGGAACGAAATCACTGGATGACACCGTTGTGCCATTGGCGAAAGAGGTGGGACGGCACTGCAAAAAGTCGGTGCAGCATGGTTCTATGTGGTTATGAACGCTACGACTATCAACCCGATTATTCCGGATCTGTTGCCGAACCTCTCAAGGCGTGAGCTCGATGCAACCGACCGATGTGATTCCTGTGGCGCCCGCGCCTGGGTTAGGGCCGTCCTCCCCGCGTCTGAACTTCTGTTCTGCGCCCACCACGCCAACCAGCACCTTGATGCACTTGAGGACGTGGCGCTGTTCCTTCAGGATGACCGCGATCAGATGGATTCTTAGAACCTACTTATGCGGTTGATCCGCAGACAAAGAAGGGGCCGGCTCGAGTTTTCGAGCCGGCCCCTTCTGCACGTGCAGTTCCCTCTAGTCGAGGTAGTCGCGGAGAACCTGTGAGCGCGACGGGTGACGAAGTTTGCTCATAGTCTTTGACTCAATCTGGCGGATTCGCTCACGGGTGACCCCATAAACCTTACCGATCTCATCTAGGGTCTTGGGCTGACCGTCACCAAGTCCAAAACGCATGGACACAACCCCAGCCTCACGTTCGGACAGGGTGTCCAAGACCTGATGGAGCTGCTCTTGGAGCAGGGTGAATGAAACAGCATCGGCAGGGATAACGGCCTCGGAATCCTCAATCAGGTCCCCGAACTCTGAGTCGCCGTCCTCACCCAGTGGCGTGTGAAGGGAGATTGGCTCACGTCCGTACTTCTGAACCTCGACAACCTTCTCAGGTGTCATGTCCAGTTCTAGGGCGAGCTCCTCTGGAGTGGGTTCGCGGCCGAGATCCTGCATCATCTGGCGCTGGACTCTCGCAAGCTTGTTGATGACCTCGACCATGTGGACTGGAATACGAATGGTTCGTGCCTGGTCAGCCATAGCGCGTGTGATGGCCTGGCGAATCCACCAGGTGGCATACGTGGAGAACTTGTATCCCTTCATGTAGTCGAACTTCTCGACTGCACGAATCAGACCCAGGTTCCCCTCTTGAATCAGGTCAAGGAACTGCATCCCTCGTCCCGTGTAACGCTTGGCAAGTGACACGACCAGGCGCAGGTTTGCTTCCAGGAGGTGGTTCTTTGCATTTTGCCCGTCTGCCGAAAGCTGCGTGAGTTCACGTCTTTCACGGGAGCTCATCAGGGCTCCGTCTTCCTTCAGCTTGTAGTCTGCGTAAAGACCGGCCTCGATGCGGCGTGCCAGGTCAACTTCCTGCTCTGCGTTCAGGAGGGAGACCTTGCCGATCTGCTTCAGGTAGTCCTTGACGGGATCAGCAGTCGCACCGGCGACGGTGACCTGCTGAACCGGCTCATCGGCGTCATCGGAGTCAGAAACCAGGAATCCACGAATGGGAGCCTTGGGCTTCTCAGCCTTCGGCTCTTCCTTCTCATCCTCAGGCTCCTCTTTGTCCTTGTCAGACTCTTCGGCCTCATCGTCCTCGACCTCAACGACGTCAAGTTCGATCTCGTCTTCTTCTTCCAGCTCTACGTCCTCAAGGACCTCTTCGGGTTCAGCTACTTCCTTGGCAGCTTTGGCCGGGGCCTTCTTCGCTGGAGTCTTTTTCGCGGGTGCCCTCTTCGCCGTGGCCTTCTTGGCTGGCGCCTTTTCGGTCTCGTTTGCCGTGGCAGTCTTAGCCGGAGCCTTCTTCGCTGGGGCCTTTTTGACTGGCGCCTTTGTGGCGGGGGCCTTCTCTGCCTCGCTTGCCGACGCGGCCTTGGCGGGTGCCTTGGCAGGAGCCTTCTTCACGGGAGTCTTCGCA
>CAMFDH010000026.1 GCA_945949035.1 uncultured Actinomyces sp. | reverse complement strand
ATCACGAAGAAGAGTGAGCAGAATCGGTACTGCCACGTTGTAGGGCAGGTTTGCCACCAGGGCGGAGGGGAGTTCGGGAAGTTCCTCAACCTGAAGCTCGGTGGCATCCCGGTTGATGACAACCAGTCTCCCGGCCCACTCGGGGTCCTTTCGCAACACGGTTCTGGGCAGCGCCGCGGCCAACGCTCTGTCGAGTTCCACAGCCACAACCCTGACGCCAGCCTCGAGTAGTCCGAGTGTCAGTGACCCCAGTCCCGGCCCGACCTCGAGGACACTCTCACCCGGCTGAACCCCGGAGCGGCTCACGATGCGTCGCACCGTTCCCGCATCGTGAACGAAGTTTTGTCCCAGCTTCTTCGTGGGGGTTATTCCGTGCTGGGCGGCCAGTTCCCGAATCTCTGCGGGGCCCAGTAAGCGGGATGAAGAGGGTTGATCAGCCATGTTTCTTGATGCCCCTAACCGCCGTCTGTGTCATGGGTTCAGGGTACCGGTTTGGCCCGCTCCCCAACACATCCCCACGCCTTCATAACATTTAGGTAACTTCCTTTCCGGATTCGCAATTTCCGCTTGCGGGCATTTAGTTCGCTTGCTTTACTAATAGCGTTCACAGGTAACCAGCGATGACAATGCCGTCCCCCTCAGTACTTTTGCAATGCGAGTTCAGAACTATCTGGAAGGAGTTGCCCGGTGACATTTCAGACCCCAACGATTACCGCTCGACCTTCCGCATCTGACCGCAAGGCCCTGCCCCACCATGCCCGGGAACACAACCGCGGCCTCCTAGTGCGCACGCTGTATGAGGGCGGACCGCAGAGCAGGGCCGATCTAGCCCGGGCCACCGGCCTCGCTAAAGTGACGGTCTCCGATCTGGTCCAGGACCTTCTCCAAGCCGGATTTGTCCGCGAACTGGGAACCAGGCCCACCAGGGGTCCCGGAAAACCCGGGGTGGTCCTCGACCTGGCCCTGGATGCGTTCCTCGTCGCGGCACTCGACCTCTCTGAGCATGACCGGGTGCGCGGCGCCCTCGTCACCATGGATGCCACCGTCGTGGAAGAGGTCATTGTCGAACGTGAGAACGCCGTTGGTGAGAACGCTCTAGAGCTGGTCTACTCCACCCTTGAGGACCTGATTGAACGCGCTGACCGTCCTGTCTTCGGAGTCGGAATCGGCACCCCCGGCCTCATCGATGACGACGGAGTGATCACCTACGCCCCCAACCTCGGTTGGACAGAGATTCCGCTGCGCTCCCTGGTTGAAGAACGCCTCGGAGTTCCAACCGTGGTGATGAACGACGCAAACCTCGCCCTCCTCGGAGAGCACCTCTACGGAGAGGGACGGGACGACCTCCTCCTCGTCAAGTTCGGACACGGCCTGGGCGCCGGACTGATGCTCGGTGGAAACCTTATCCGGGGTTCGCGCCAGGCAGTCGGAGAGATCGGTCATCTGATCTCCCCCAACGACACGAAGCCCGGACAGCCCTACAGTGCGGATAACGTGCTTGAGCGCTGGCTCGCCGTTCCCGAACTCCGCCGCCACCTCGAAGATGCACCCGATTCTGAAAAGGATGCGATCCTTCGCCAAGCAGGCCGCCGCCTCGGTGAGGCGCTGGCACCAATCGCCGCCATGCTCGACCTCTCAGAGGTCGTTCTGTACGGCCCCGAAGATCTCCTGGCTGGTTCCCTGCCAGAGGAAGCAATGGAAGTCGTGCGGGAATGCACCCTTCCTCAAGCAAGTCAGGATCTGCGGATCCGCCTGTGTGGTCATGACAAGCAGTTGGTTTTGCTCGGTTGTGCCGCCCAGGTTGTAACGACGTTCCTTGGAATCGCCAGAGGAACACAACTCAGTAATGAAACACAATGAAAGGAATTACGATGAATCGTAAGCTCGCCACATTTGGCGCTGCCTTTGCGGTTTCCGCGCTCGCCCTCGTTGGCTGCTCATCAGGCGGAACCACCGATGCAGGCACGGATTCACAGTCTGAGACCGATTCGGGAGGAGCCACTCAGGAGGGCGCTTCGGGAGACGTCAAGCTCTGGCTGATCGGTGGCGACACCCCAGACGAGCTTCGGACCTGGCTGCAGGATGAGTACGCTTCGCGTACCGACGGCACCCTGAAGATCGAAGAGCAGACCTGGGGCGACATCGTCACCAAGCTGACCACTTCGATGCCCGATCCCTCACAGACCCCGGACGTCACCGAGGTCGGCAACACCCAGTCCCCGACGTTCACCAACGTTGGTGCCTTCATGGAAATCGATGAGGACTTCTACAAGGAACTCGGCGGCGACGACCTGCTCCAGTCATTCGTCAAGGTCGGCGAAGTAAACGGCAAGAAGTACACCCTGCCCTACTACTTCGGTTCACGCTACGCCTTCTACCGCAAGGACATCTGGTCGGCAGCTGGCAAGGACGTCCCCAAGACCCTCGAAGAGTTCAACAGCTCGGTCGTCGAGATCACCGAGGCCAACCCGATGAACATCGAGAACTTCTCGGGCTTCTTCCTGGGTGGCCAGGACTGGCGTAACGGCATCTCCTGGATCTTCGCAAACGGCGGCGAGATTGCCGTTGAGGAAGATGGCACCTGGAAGGGCGCCCTGGACTCGGATGCAACCGTGAAGGGCCTGGAGCAGCTCCAGAACATCTACCAGAACGCCTCAAAGGCACCGAAGGACCAGAAGGACGAAGCTCCCTGGACCTTCATCAACGATGAGGACGTTGAGAAGAGCGATGACGGCGAGAAGACCATCTCGCTGTCGGCAGCCACCATCATGGCACCGGGTTGGGCCCACTGGTCCATTGGTGACCTCGTCAAGAACGACGCTGGTGACATGGTTCGTGAGTGGAACGACGAGACCTTCGGTGTCTTCGCTCTGCCCGGCAACGACGGCAAGCCCGCTCCTGTCTTCGCAGGTGGCTCCAACATCGGTATCTCGGCTCAGACCCAGAACCCCGAGGGTGCTAAGGAAGTCATGCGCATCATCTTCTCGGAAGACTTCCAGAAGATGCTCGGTGCCAACGGTCTCGGCCCGGCCAACCAGAAGTACGTTGACAGCCTCGGTGACGACATCTTCGCTAAGGCTCTGATTGAGTCCGCTTCGAACTCGAAGCTCACCCCTGCAGCACCGGGCTGGGCAGCAGTTGAAGCAGCAGAGGTCATGGAAGAGTTCTTCTCGAAGATCAAGGATTCGACCGATCTGAAGGCCCTTGGCGCTGAGTACAACGCCAAGATGGATCCGCTTCTCAACCAGTAGTAGCAACTGACTGGTGAAAGGGGGAGGGTCCAACCCCCCCCCTTTCATACAGGCCCAAGCAGCAGAGGTACTCATGTCATCATCCGAAGCGATGGAAGTCTCCGTCTCAGGCGACGTCGCTCCCCTTCCTATTCCCGAAGCGCCGGCAGCTAAGAAGCGACGCAAACGCGGCTCAATCGCTCCTTACCTTCTGATCCTCCCCGCGATCCTCATCCTTTTGCTGGCGCTGGGATACCCGCTGGTGTGGCAGTTCATCACTTCTATGCAGAAGTTCGGACTGGCTCAGCAGTTTGGAACCGCGGCCCCCGAGTGGGTCTGGTTCGACAACTACATCACTCTCTTCACCGACCGCTACATGTGGCAGGTCGTATTCCGCTCAGTACTCTTCTGCTTCACAGCAGCGCTTCTCACCATGTTCCTGGGCCTGATGATCGCCCTCCTCATGAACGCTGTGAACAAGGGTGTTCGTATCGTGCTGCAGGTTGCCCTACTTCTCGCATGGGCAATGCCGGTTGTCGCAGCCATGACTATCTGGTCCTGGCTTTTCGACTGGCGACGCGGCCTGGTGAACTACCTTCTTGTCGGGCTTGGGTTTGACAACATGGCGGGCCACAACTGGTTGGCAGAGCCGATTACCTTCTACGCGGTAGCGGTCATCATCGTTGTCTGGATGTCGGTTCCCTTCGTGGCTTTCTCCATCTTTGCCGGCCTGACCCAGGTCCCCGAAGAGGTCCTTGAAGCGGCCTCCATGGACGGCGCCACCCGCGCACAGCAGTTGCGCACCATCATCCTTCCGATGATCAAGCCCGTCCTCGGCATTGTCTTCCTGCTGCAGATCATCTGGGACCTGCGTGTCTTCACCCAGATCAAGATGCTGCAGGACCAGGGCTCAATTGCCTCTGAGACGAACCTGCTGGGCACCTACATCTACCAGCTGGGGGTTGGCGGCGGTAACTACGCCATGGCCTCCGCGGTTTCAATCTTCGTCCTCCTCCTGACGATCGCCCTCTCCTGGGCCTACGTGCGTAACCTCATGAAGGAGGAAGCATAATGACCACGGCTGTTGCTACAGAGAAAAAGATCAAGGGCGGCAACCGAATCCGTCCGGGCAAGGTTGTGCTCGGCTTCGTCGGTGTCATCGTCGCGATCGTCTGGGCCTTCCCGGTCTACTGGATGGTCAACTCGGCAATGCTCCCGAACGTGGTTCTTGAGCGCTCCACCCCCACCTGGCTGCCGTTCGGTGGTTCTTTCAAGAACTTCGCCGCGGTATTCGAGCGGGGAACCTTTACGCACGCCCTCGGTATTTCAGTCGCCGTTGCGATGATCACCGTGTTTGTCTGCCTGATCTTCGCGTTCCTCGCAGCACTCGCGATCAGTCGCTTCCGCTTCCGCGGTCGCAAAACCTTCATTCTGGCTGTTCTGCTCATTCAGATGCTGCCCGCCGAAGGCCTCTTCATCGCTCAGTACCGCCTCATGGGCACCCTGGGAATGCTCAACTCAATCATGGGCCTGTCGATCATCTACATCGCTGCCGTTGTCCCCTTCACGGTCTGGATGCTGCGTGGCTTTGTCGCCGGTATCCCCGCTGACCTTGAGGAAGCGGCCATGGTGGATGGTCTGTCCCGCACCCAGGCATTCCTGCGGATCACCTTCCCGCTGCTGGCTCCCGGCCTGGTCGCCTCGGGTGTCTACGCCTTCCTGCAGGCCTGGAACGAGTTCACCGTTGCCCTGGTCATCATGCAGGACCAGGACATGCAGACACTGCCCCTGTGGCTGCGCTCGTTCGTGCAGCAGTCCTCCTCTCGCGCTATCGACTGGGGAGAGGTGATGGCGGCTTCGACTCTCGTTGCGGTACCGGTTATCATCTTCTTCATGTTCGTTCAGGGACGCATGACCTCCGGTCTCGTCTCCGGCGCAGTCAAGGGCTAACCAAATGGAACGGGGACCGGTCCGCGCCGCGGCAACCGGTCCTCGTTCCATATCCAGACACTTTTTCCACTCCTCCCCTCACCCTAGGTAGCGCGCGTTCCATGAACCCCCCACAGTCCTCGACTAACAAGCACTTCATTGGCCTTGACATTGGTGGCACCAAGATCCTTGGGGTGCTGGTTGAGGCCGGCTCCGAAAGTGGCCCCCTAACATTCAGCGAACTTGCTACCGCAACCCGCCCCTCGGTTAAGGGCAATCAGGGAGTCCTTGACTCAGCCCTCACGGTGGTTTCCACCCTCCTCGACCAGGCTGACCTTCCCGTAAATCGCATCGGTGGTATCGGTATTGGCATCCCGGGTGCCGTCAACGCCTCGACCGGCGTGGTTTACAACGCCGTCAACCTCGGGCTTGAGCAGCTTGAACTGCGTCGTGAGCTAGAAGACCGACTCGGGGTTCCGGTCGCCGTCAACAACGATGTCAAGATTGCCGCGATCGGAGCTGCCCACGACCTCGGCCTCGACGGCTCTGTCGTCTACCTCAACATCGGTACCGGAATGGCTGCCTGCCTAGTTGAGGACGGAGAAATCTTTGCAGGAACCACCGGTGTTGCCGGCGAGATCGGCCACCTCCCCGTCGATCCCGATGGGGTTCCTTGCGGTTGCGGCCAGGTGGGCTGCCTTGAAACCATCGCCTCGGGGTCCGCGATCACCCGTCAGTGGCCCTCCGACGCGACGCACCCCTCGGATGAACTTCTTGCCGAACACCTGGGCGGCAACCCGGAGGCCACGCGCATCTTCCGCAGCTTCGCCTCAGGAATTGCGCAGGCCGTGCGGGTCATCGTCCTCTCCTATGACCCCGAAATGGTCATTCTGGGTGGGGGGATGCGCAAGCTGGGACAACCGCTTTCCGCTGAGATCACCGCGGCTTTCGAAGAGTGGGGTTCCGCCTCACCCTTCATCGCTTCGCTGAACCTCGGGGCGCGCCTTTCGATCCTGCCCCACGAGTCAAATGCGGGGGCAACCGGAGCCGCCCTGATGGCTCATCGGATCACCACTGCCCATACACCCTGCGAGAGTTAGCCATCAGGATCTGACAGGTCTCTTCTACCGACGCCTCCCACAGCTCTGCCATCAACCTCACGGTGTACGGCATGGTGTAGGAGGCGTTGGGGTTTCCACGGTAGGGAACCGGGGTCAGGTAGGGAGCGTCTGTTTCGACGAGGACGAGCTCACGCGGCATCTCAAGGAAAGCCATTCTGAGAGAGTCATTGGCCGGGTAGCTGAGCATCCCCGAGAAGGATGCGTACCAACCATTTTCCTTTAGCTCGCGCGCCATGGCGGCGTCTCCGGAGTAGCTGTGGAAGACAACCTCCTGGCCGGGCCAGGCGTCCTCCTTCAGCACGCTGATGCAGTCTGCGTGCGCCTCGCGGTCATGGACCTGGACGGGCAGGCCATGGACGTGGGCAATCTCTAGGTGCGCCGAGAACGACTCCCGCTGGGCCTCGCGCCCGGGACCGGCAGTGCGGAAGTAGTCCAGTCCAGTCTCTCCCACCGCGACTACCGCGGGGTCAGACACGAGTTGGGAGAGCCGACCCAGCGCATCGATGAGGGGAACGTGGTGCTCCTCGACCTCGTGGGTATAACCGTCCGGAGACTTCTCAACGAAACCGGCATGGAGGGCTGCCTCATTGGGGTGAATCGCGAGGGCCACACGGACCTGCGGATAGGTGGCCGCGAGCTCCAGTGTGGGTTTCCAGTCAAGAATCTCGCAACCGACGCTAATCAGAGAGGTCACGTTGACCTGTTCTGCTCGTGACAGTTGCTCCTCCAGAGGTAGACGCACTCCGTCGACCCTGGGGATCTCGCCCTCGTGAACTGGAAGATGGGTGTGGTTGTCCATCACCGGGGAGGGAAGTCGCTCCCCCGCCGGGGGCCAACTGCGGGACTTCTTAGCCAAAGTGCGCGCCTACTCCCACTCGATGGTGGCCGGTGGCTTCGGGGTGATGTCGAGGACCACACGGTTCACACCGGGGACCTCAGCCGTGATCCGGTCTGAGATTTCAGAGAGAATATCGAAGGGAACACGAACCCAGTCGGCAGTCATTCCGTCGGTAGACATGATGGGTCGCAGCACAATCGGGTGTCCGTAGGTGCGCTCTCCGTCAGAAACTCCGACCGAGCGAACGTCTGCAAGCAACACCACCGGGCACTGCCAGATGTGTTCATCCATCCCTGATTCAGTTAGCTCTTCCCGGACGATGAAGTCAGCTGCACGAAGCGTATCGAGGCGCTGCTTGTCGAGCGTTCCCACCACGCGGACGCCAAGTCCGGGCCCCGGGAAGGGCTGGCGCGACACGATCGACTCGGGCACGCCAAGGACACGCCCCAGCTCACGAACCTCATCCTTGAAGAGGGTTCGGAGTGGTTCGACAAGCTCAAACTGCACGTCGTCCGGCAGCCCACCCACATTGTGGTGGCTCTTGATGTTGCTGACGCCCTCGCCAACTCCGGACTCAATCACATCCGGATAGATGGTTCCCTGGGCAAGGAACCGGTACTCGTGCTCGGACCCGTGGGCCGCGGCTTCCAGGTCACGCTGAGCGTCCTCGAAAACCCGGATGAACTCTTCGCCAATGATCTTGCGCTTACGTTCGGGCTCTGCCACACCCTTCAGCCTCTCGAGGAAGCGCTCCTCGGCATCAATGGTCACCAGGTGGATCCCGAGTGCCCCTGCGAATTCCTCTTCGACCTGTTCGCGCTCCCCCTGTCGCAGCAGTCCGTGGTCGACAAAGACACAGGTCAGCTGGTCTCCGACAGCCTCGTTGATCAGGGCTGCCACCACGGAGGAGTCGACACCGCCTGATAGTCCGAGGATGACTCGGTCCTGTCCCACCTGCTCTCGCACATCCGCGATAAGCTCCGCAGCGATGGCTTCGGCAGTCCAGGTGGCTTCTATTTCAGCATCCTCGAACAGAACCCGTTCGAGGGCGGCGCGGTCAAACTCCTCGACAGGAACTTCGCGGCGTTCCGCGGAGGTGATGGTTGTAACCACCTCGTCCTCGGCACCCGCGAGTATCACGGGGAACTCAGAGGCCAGCGCGGAAAGGTCGAACAGACCCGGCTCCTCGGCAGTTGGTTCAAGAACGGAGAGGTCACCGGCAAATATCAGCGCAGCGGGCTTCCGGCCCAGCAGGTCTGCGGTTGTGATGGTGCGGGGAACCACTTCTGAAAACACTTCGGCGTCACGCACACGCCGGGCCAGAGCCTGGGCGTAGGAGGAACCAAAATCGACGACAAGGACCGTGGGGTGTTCGTTGGTGCTCACGTATCCAACTCTAACCCCACGGTCCCTGTCAGAGATATTTCGGACTAGCTCTTCTGCCAGGAGGCCCACAGGGAGGCGTACTCTCCCCCGCGCTCCACCAGCTCCTCGTGACTCCCCAACTCAGCCAGGCTGCCATCGATCATCACAGCGACACGATCGGCGTCCTGGGCCGTGTAGAGGCGGTGCGCGATCGCCACGACGGTGCGACCGTCAAGGACTCGCCCGAGCGAGCGTTCCAGCGAACGGGCAGCCGTGGGGTCCATCAGGGAGGTCGCCTCATCAAGGACCAGTGTGTGCGGGTCCATGAGGACGATTCGAGCCAGTGCCAGCTGCTGGGCCCGACCCGGCGAAAGCGGGTATCCGGCCACCCCCACCCTGGTTTCAAGTCCGTCCTCGAGATCTTCGACCCAGGTCATTGCGCCGACCGCCGCCAGCGCCTGACGCATTTCCTCATCGCTGGCATCCGCCTTGGCAAGACGCATGTTATCCGCCAGTGTCCCGACAAACACATGGTGCTCCTGACTGACGAGGACGACCTGCTTCTGCAGCTCTTCCTCATCAAGGTTCACCAGGTCAACGCCTCCGACGGTGACCCTGCCGGAGGTCGGCGGATGAATCCCCGCCAACATGCGCCCAAAGGTCGACTTTCCGGCCCCGGAAGGACCGACCATGGCCAGGGTCTCCCCGGGGACCAGGTCGAGGTCAACTCCGTGGAGGACATTGCGTCCCTCGGTGTAGGCATAGGTGACGTCCGTGGCCTCCATGTGACTGCTTTGGGGCTTCTCCCCTGTTGCGACGCGGTCGGGCTCAACCAGGTTGACCCCGAAGATTCTTCCCAGCGACGCCTGCGCAAACTGCATCTCATCCACCCAGAACGTAAAGTTCCAGATCGGCCCTCGCAGCTGGTAGGCATACATTGCCACCGCAGCAATCTGTCCCGCCGTGACGAGGCCGAGGGGCATGAACCATGCCCCCAGCAGCACCACCAGAACGATCGGCAGGGTTACGAAGAAGACCAATCCGACCATCAGGTAAACGCGCTGCCAGGCTGTGTAGCGCTCCAGGCGCCACGCCTCTCTAATCGCCTCATCAATTCGGCGGTTGCGCAGTGGGCCGAGGGCAAGGGCATCAACCGTCTCAGCATTGTCGATCGTCTCAACAATTGCCCCCGACATTCTTGCCCAGGCACTGGCCTGCGCCTTGTAGGCGGGGATGGTTCGGGGCAGGTACCACCGAACTACGAAGAAGGTGGGGATGATGGCGGCCAACAGCGCAATCGACAGCAGCGGTGACTTCCACACCGAAGCGACGATCGTGACCACGATGGCCATTGTCAGGACCAGGATCGCAGAGACGCCCTGGCGAACCATGAACTGGACCTTCTCAATGTCCCTCGTGGTCCGACCCAGAAGGTCACCGGTTCCGGCCTCCTCCACCGTGGAGAGGGGAAGAGTCGTGACAGTTTCCACCAGCTCTTCACGCATCTCCGCGAAGATCGTCTCCCCGAAAACCCGGGCGTGATACTCGGCGTAGAAACCAGTGATGGCCCCGATGAAGACCAGCAGGACGGATATCGCCACCATGGTGCCGACGTACTGGGAGGTCGTTCCCGCCCGGATGTTGTCGATGATGTCACCGAGGATCCAAGGGAGCCCGACCGCCGCGGTGGCAGCCGTAATCTGCAGGAACAGGATCAGGATGAACGCGCCCCTGCGCCGGCGAATGAGCTTTGAGAGCTCACGAATGATCTGCCTGGTGTTAGCTACGGGAAGTTTCATCTGTCTCACCTGCCTCTCTGTCAACAATGGTGCGGTACAGCATCGCGCCTGGATCGCCTGCCGCAGCGGCGGCCTTGAGCTCACCGTGGGTGCCGCGGGCGCACTCCAGGCCGTCCTCGTCGAGGACGACGACCTCGTCGCATTTTTCGAGCCAAAGCGGAGACGCACTGATCACAACGGTGGTCTTGCCTGCTCGCTGGTCACGAATACCGGCCGAGATTCGCTCTTCCGTGTGCGAGTCGACAGCCGAGGTGGGTTCCACTGCCACCAGGATTGGCGCATCTGCATAGATGGCACGGGCGAGGGCGACGCGCTGACGCTGGCCCCCACTCAGGTTCCGACCGCGCTCAGCCAGCCATCCGGCCATTCCCCCGGGCATGGAGTCGAGGACGTCACCCGCGTCGGCGACCCGCATTGACTCCCCTAGTCGAGGATCGTCGGGCACCCGATCCGGACGGAACAGGGTGCCTTCCTTCCGGGCGGCCTCCTCAAGGTGCTCGCGGTAAACCAGCTCGGTCACACCGCGCTCGTCGGGATCACGGGCCACAACTCCGCGAAGCCCCGCGTGCAGGGTGCCGCGGAAGAGTTGCGCGTCATCCTCGGAAAGAAGGATGCCCTCCCGAACCGTGGTCAGGGGAAGACTGCGCAAGTCGGTTGTGCCGATGCGGACCTCGGCCTCGTCACTGACGCGGGCAAGGCGCTTGGCAAGTGCAGCGGAAAGGCTGGGTGAAGGTGCCACCACCGCGGTCAGGAGACCTGGTTGAATAGTCACGCCACTCGTAAGGTCGACCAGCGGAAGAGACTCAAAGTCGACTTCGCCCAACTCGAGTAGCTCGGCCTCGTCAGCGAGCAGCTCTTCATTCGTCGGGGGTTCCACCGCGGAGAACTCGGTGAGTTTCTTCGCTCCCACCCAGGCACGACTTCCCAGGTAGGCA
>CAMFDH010000025.1 GCA_945949035.1 uncultured Actinomyces sp. | reverse complement strand
CCTACGGGAACTCCTTGATCAGTGGAAGCACCTTCAGCAGCAGGGTCCCCGCCTAGATAAGGCAGATGAGGATGCTCTCTGGAAGCGTTTCTCCGCCGCCCGCACCACTTTTGATCGAGGACGACGCCAGTACTTCTCGGCCCTTGACCAGAGGCAGTCTGACACGAAGGCTGCCAAAGAGCGCCTAATCGCTGAGGCTGAAGCACTGCAGAACTCCACCGCATGGCGCGATACCGCCGCAAAGTACCGGGACCTAATGGCCCAGTGGAAGCAGGCTGGACGCGCCTCCCGCAAGGAAGATGACGCTCTTTGGGCCCGGTTCCGCGCAGCCCAGCAGGTCTTCTTCGATTCACGTCGCAACTTTGAAGCAGCGGTTGACGAAGAGTTTGGCGCCAACCTCGCACTGAAGGAAGAGCTCGCGCTCCAGGCAGAAGCGCTGCTGCCCATTACCGACATCCCCGCCACCAAGAAGGCCCTCGGAGATATCCAGGAGAAGTGGGAGAGTATCGGCCAGGTGCCCTCTCGCGATCTGGGACGGATCGAGGGACGACTTCGTGCAGTGGAACGTGAATTGCGTGAGGCCGAGCAGAAGGAATGGCAGAAGTCCAACCCTGAGACTCGTGCACGCGCCGGAAGCATGCTTGCGCAGCTTGAGGCATCCATCGCAGAGCTCACGGCCACCAAGGAAGCCGCTGAGGCTGCAGGCGACAAGAAGCTTGCTGAAGAGACAGATAGTGCTCTCAAGGTCAAGATTCTTTGGCTCGAGCAAATTCAGTCTTCAATCGAGTAGGTGCGAAGGCCATTGCGTATTGAAGTAGTCCCGGCCTCTCTGTTCGACGCGAACTGCTACGTCATGTGGCTGAACGGTGGCCAGGAAGCCCTGATTGTGGATCCTGGCCCCGGCACAACCACAGGCGTGGAATCGATCCTCGAACGTGAAGGCTTAAGGGTCGGCGCCGTTCTCCTTACCCACGGTCACGTTGATCATGTCTGGGAAGCTGCGGCAGTGGCAGGGGAGAGGCCGGTCTATATTCCTGAGCCGGACGTCGCCCTCATTGATGACCCCATCTCAAGACTGGAGATGAGGGCCTCGGCGCTCGGGCTGGGTGAGTGGCTCTACCCGGCCAGCGTCCATCCCCTTGGCGCAGAGAACTTCAGACCTATTGAAGGCGTGACCATGAGGCTGGTTCCGGCTCCCGGTCACTCTCCAGGCTCATCGATTTTCCTCTTTAGCCCGACAGCCGCTGAAGCTCCTATGGCGCTGTCAGGTGACGTAATCTTTGCGGGCTCGGTAGGCCGAAGTGACCTGCCAGGAGGGGACGACGCGGTAATGCAAGAGACCTTGCGGACCCTTGCTGATGCCCTCGACCCAGCGACCCTTCTGCTCCCAGGTCATGGTCCGCAGACCCGCTGGGGAACTGAACTGCAGTCCAATCCCTTTGTGCTTCGCGCTAGGCGTCGCCGCTAAACTTACGGAAGAGTTGTTGTGAGCAAGAAGTCGATCTCGGGGTTCCCCGAGCTGCTCCCCGCCGAGCGGGCCACCGAAGCACTGGTCGAGGACCGACTGCGCGCAACTTTTGAGCTTCACGGCTTCGCTGGCATCCAGACACGTTCCGTCGAACCACTCGTCGCACTGGAAGCTAAGGGAGAAACTTCGAAAGAGGTCTACGTTCTGCAGCGGCTCCAGTCAGCGCGAGCAGGGGGACCCGTTACTCTGCGAAGCGACACGCTGGGCCTGCACTTTGACCTCACGGTTCCGCTGGCACGCTATGTCCTGGCCAACTCAAACTCTCTGACCTTCCCGTTCAAGCGGTACCAGATTCAGAAGGTGTGGCGAGGTGAACGCCCCCAGGAGGGTCGTTTCCGTGAGTTCACCCAGGCCGATATCGACATTGTCGGGCAGGGGGACCTTGCTCTTCACCATGAGGTCGAAGCAGCCGAGGTGATGCTCGATGCTCTGGGTTCACTTGAAATCGGTCCTGTCCTGATGGAGATCAACAACCGTCACCTCCTCCAGGGGATTGCAGAGTCCGCGGGAATCTCGGATTTCGAGGGCACGCTTCGCGCCCTCGACAAGTTCGACAAGATTGGCGCTGAGGGCGTCGCCGAGGAACTTGGGGAAATGGGGCTCAACTCGGCGCAGATCGATGTCCTCATCAAGACCGCCCAGATTAGTGTCGAGACCGGCCGTGAGCTCCGTGAACAGGTCGAAGAGCTAAACCTCGACCAGGCCCCTATCGAGAGAGGGCTGAACGAGCTCTCCGAGGTTCTTGATCACCTGCATGACTACGCACCCGGACAGGTCCGGGCTTCGCTTCGTATTGCCCGTGGACTCGACTACTACACCGGTACCGTCTATGAGACGGTCATCCCGGGTTACGAGAGTTTTGGATCAGTCTGCTCTGGCGGTCGCTATGACCAGCTTGTCTCCGATGGACGCCGGACATTCCCCGGCGTGGGGCTTTCAATCGGAGTGTCCAGGCTCGTTGCCCTTCTGCTTTCGAAGGGAATCCTGCAGGCCGGCTCAGCCAGTCCAGCCCAGGTCCTAGTTGCTGTCGCCGACGAGGGCGCGCGCGACCAGTCGGTCTCCGTTGCCCGCGAGCTGCGTAGGCGAGGTGTTTCCGCCGAGGTTTCACCCAATGCACAGAAGTTCGGTAAGCAAATCCGCTTTGCCGACCGCCGTGGCATCAGAAATGTCTGGTTCATTGCCGAGGACGGCTCACACTCTGTGAAGGATATAGTTTCGGGCGAGCAGGTGGACGCAGATCCGAAGACCTGGCTTCCCTAACTCGCCCGAGGCTAGCGCCGCTTTCGCGGCCGGTGCCTAGTGTCGTGGTCGCCCGGACTTCTTAGCACCCCGACGCTCAGGTGAGCGCTCTTTCCGATCAAATGACCGCTCGGAACCGCGACCACCGCGACCGCCTTCGTAAGAACGTTCCTGGCGGGGACCGTCGTCAACAGAGATCTTCAGCCTGCGTCCGGACACCTGTGCTCGTGTCAGCTTCTGAATCTGGTGGTCAGTGAGCTTCTCAGCAACCTCGACGACGCTGAAGTTCGGGTAGATGTTGATCTTGCCGAGGTCGGCTCCACGAAGTCCGGCCTCACCGGTCATTGCTCCCACAATTGCCTTGGGGGAGACGCCATCACGCTTTCCGACCTCAAGTCGGTAGCGGTTCTGCAGGCTGCCACGCACCTTCTTCGAGCGGGAAGCGCCAGCGGCCCCACCGTCAAATGCCTCTGCCCTGTTGAAGTTGGCGTCCATGCGTTCACGAGCGCTTTCAGAGGCGTTCTGCATGGTCGTTGGTACAGCGGCCTCATAGAGGAGGTTTGCGGCGATCTGGCGGAAGTCCAGTCCAGCAGCCTCAGCGGCGTTCAGAGCGGCATCAATCGCGGAGGTATCGGGACGAGTCGTTGCTCCGTCATCAGCCAGGAGGGCCTCGAGAACGCGACGTGCCCGGGTATCAATGATCTCCTGGCTGGTCGGAATCGGCACCTGCTGCAGCTTGGCGCCCGTGGTCCGCTCGATCTGGTGGAGCCGACGGCGATCCCGCGGGGTGAAGAAAGTAAGGGAGCGACCGGCTCGTCCCGCACGACCGGTTCGGCCGATGCGGTGAACGTAGATCTCAGGCTCAATCGGTGGCTCGTAGTTGACCACAAGACCAATGCGCTCAACGTCAAGGCCTCGGGCCGCGACGTCTGTGGCGACCAGGACGTCAAGGTCACCGTTTCGCAGACCCTGAACGAGACGCTCACGCTCACGCTGGGCAATGTCGCCCGAGATTCCTGAGGCCCGAATGCCGCGAGACATCAGAGCCAGGGGGATTTCCTCGGCATCACGACGGGTGCGAACGAAGACAATGGCAGCCCCGCCCTCACGCCCCTCGTGATTGCCACGCATCTCCAGAACTCTTGCGAGTGCTTCGGTACGCAGGTTGGCCTGAACCAGGGAGTAGGTCTGGTGAATAGTCTTGACGGTCGAAGCGGCCGAGGTAACTTCGATCCTCTGCGGATCCGTCAGGTGTTTGGCTGCCACCCGCTCAATCGTCTTGGGCATCGTGGCGGAGAAGAGTGCGGTGAGGCGCTCATCAGGAACCGTCTTAAGAATCGTCTCGACGTCCTCGGCAAACCCCATGCGGAGCATCTCGTCGGCCTCATCGAGGACGACGGTGTTCACCGAGGTGAGATCAAGGGCGCCCTTTTCAATCAGGTCCATCAAACGCCCGGGAGTGCCGACGACGACCTGCGCACCCTCTCGTAGGGCGCGCAGCTGCGGTCCGTAGGAAGAGCCTCCATAGACGGTGACCATACGGATCTTGGACTTGGGTCCGGCCAGCGTCTCAAGCGCCTCGGTCGTCTGCAGCGCAAGTTCCCTGGTCGGCGCGAGGACGAGTGCCGCAACGCCCTTCTGGTTACCATTGACGCGTCCTAGCAGAGGAAGTCCAAAAGCTGCGGTCTTACCCGTACCGGTCTGGGCGATTCCGACGACGTCCTGCGCGGCCAGAAGGGGCGGGATCGCCGCCTGCTGGATTGGTGTGGGGTGATTGAACCCCAGCTCATCGAGTACTACCAGTTGGTAACCCGGTAGTCCCAGGTCAGCAAATGTGGTCTGGTTCGTCTCTTCAGTCATTATTCCCCTCGATGGGTTGCCGCACATGTCGCCACTACCCTCTAATCGCGCCAAGTGACGCCGGGTCAACACTACGCGGGCGGCCTCGATAAACCGTGGTCGTGTGAGCACATCCACCCCGGTTTGGCCCCATAGTGCAGGCCCGGAGTCGGTCTGAGGGGCCACAGAGCGTACAATCGGACCAGTCAAATCGCGCCGAGCGCGACCGTGGGAAGGAAACTCTGTGCTACGCACTCACACGATGGACCAGCTTGATCTTGGTCTAGAGGGACAAACTGTCACACTGACCGGCTGGGTTGACCGCCGCCGCGACCACGGTGGGGTGATCTTCATCGACCTGCGCGACTCCAAGGGAATCGCCCAGGTGGTCGTTCGCGATGAAGAGGTCGGACACCAGCTGCGACCCGAGTACGTACTGAAGGTAACCGGACAGGTTTCGAAGCGTCCCGACGGCAATGAGAACCCGAACCTCCCTTCGGGTCAGATTGAAATCCTTAGCGATGACGTCGAGATCCTCAATACCGCGGCCCCGCTTCCGTTCCAGGTCTCAACGCACACCGATGAGCCCGGCGCCGGAGAAGAGGTGCGTCTCAAGTACCGCTACCTCGATCTGCGTCGCGCCCCCGTCCAGAAGGCGATCCGCCTTCGTTCGGCGATGTCCCGCGTCACCCGTGAGACTCTCCTTGATGATGACTTCGTCGAGGTCGAAACTCCGACACTGACTCGTTCCACTCCTGAGGGCGCTCGTGACTTCCTTGTCCCCGCGCGACTTGCACCGGGATCCTGGTACGCCCTTCCGCAGTCACCCCAGCTGTTCAAGCAGCTCCTCATGGTCGGTGGAATGGAAAAGTACTTCCAGATTGCGCGTTGCTACCGCGATGAAGACTTCCGCGCGGACCGCCAGCCTGAGTTCACTCAGCTCGATGTTGAGATGAGCTTCGTGGATCAAGAGGATGTTCTGAACGAGACAGAGAAGGTTCTCAAGAACATCTGGGCTCTGATCGGCTACGACATTCCCACCCCGATCGCACGCATGCCGTTCCTCGAGGCGATGGAGCGTTACGGCACAGATAAGCCGGACCTGCGATTCGGCCTCGAACTGGTCAATCTGACCGATTATTTCCAGGACAGCCCGTTCCGCCTCTTCAACGGAGCCCCCTACATCGGTGGGGTTGTCATGCCAGGCGGTGGCTCACAGCCGCGCCGCACCTTTGACAAGTGGCAGGAGTGGGCCAAGTCCCGCGGTGGCAAGGGTCTGGCTTACGTTACTTTCGCTGAAGATGGCACCCTTGGCGGTCCTGTAGCCAAGAACATCTCTGAAGAGGAGCGGGCCGGCCTCGCCGAGGCCGTTGGGGCACAGCCGGGAGACTGCGTTTTCTTCGGTGTTGGCAACCCGGATGAGGCCCGCGCACTTCTCGGCGCCGTCCGACTGGAGATTGGCCGTCGCCTTGAGCTGATGGACCCGAGCGAGTGGTCGTTTGTCTGGATCGTTGACGCTCCGATGTTCAAGCCTTCAGCTGCTGCCAAAGCAGAGGGAGATGTTGCACTGGGTGCAAGTGCGTGGACCGCGGTTCACCACGCCTTCACCAGCCCGAAGCCCGAGTACCTGGATACCTTCGACAAGGATCCGGGTGCAGCGTTGGCTAACGCCTACGACATTGTCTGCAATGGCAACGAAATCGGTGGTGGCTCAATCCGTATCCACCAGCGCGCCGTTCAGGAGCGTGTCTTCGAAGTCATGGGAATCGGCCAGGCAGAGGCACAGGAGAAGTTCGGCTTCCTCCTCGATGCCTTCCAGTTCGGCGCTCCGCCTCACGGTGGTATTGCGCTCGGTTGGGACCGAATTGCAGCTCTGCTTAGCGGAGCCAACTCAATTCGCGACGTCATTGCCTTCCCCAAGTCCGGCGGTGGTTACGACCCGCTCACGGAGGCCCCGGGCCCAATTGATCCGGCCCAGCGCGCCGAAACCGGAGTGGACTTTGTTCCTGAGGATGAGGACGAAGAGGACGCAGACAGCGAAGAGGCGTAGTTTTAGGGCCCGAATGTCGGAGGTCACAGTTAGGCTTAGGCCATGAAAACTGTTGAACTGCACCCTGAAAACCCCCAACCACGACTCGTTCGACAGATTGTCGACGTTCTGAACGAGGGCGGGACCATCGCGCTACCCACTGATTCCGGGTACGCGGTGGCCTCCAAACTCGCTAACAAGGACGGCCTCGAGACGATTCGTCGTATTCGTCATCTTGATGACAAGCACAATTTCTCCCTGCTGTGCGAATCTTTCGGGCAGCTTGGCGAACTTGTCATGGTTGACAACAAAGCCTTTCGGACGATCAAGGCGCTTACTCCCGGCGCCTATACCTTCATCCTGCCCGCCACTAAAGAGGTGCCACGGATGACTCTGGTGAATAAGAAGAAGACGGTCGGGGTTCGGCTGCCTGATCACCGCATCACCCAGGCAATTGTTGAAGAACTGGGAGAGCCACTGCTGTGCTCAACACTGATCCTCCCCGGGGAGACGGAGCCACTTACCTCGTGTGACGAAGTCGTTGAGGCAGTAGGTAATGAGGTGGACATCGTGGTGGACGGACCTGTGGGACTGGCAGGTGCCACCACCGTCATTGACTTCACGGCTGGGTACCCCGAGGTGGCTCGTAAGGGAGCCGGGGACACCTCGCTGTTCGACTAGGTGGGAAAGAGCAAACTCGCGTCCCCCGAAGATTAAGTTGAGGAATGGATCTTTTTGACGCCCTTGGTGTAGACAACTACGGGCTTCCTGAGGTGTCGTCATCCGGACCGCTCGCGGTCCGGATGAGGCCCCGCGAAGCTTCGGATCTGCTGGGTCAAGACCACCTCCTCACCCCAGGTTCGCCCCTTTCACGCCTCCTTGACGCTGGTTCAACTTCAGTCCCATCAGTAATCCTCTGGGGGCCTCCCGGGACCGGCAAGACAACTCTGGCCTACCTGATCGCCCGCCAGTCAGGTAGGCGATTTGCCGAGGTCTCAGCAGTTAGTGCGGGGGTCAAGGAGGTGCGTGAGGTAATTGCCTCTGCGAAGCACGCTCTGGCGGCTACGGGACAGGAAACGGTGCTTTTTATCGATGAGGTGCACCGCTTCTCAAAGTCGCAACAGGATGCCCTTCTGCCGGCGGTAGAGAACCACTGGGTCACCCTGGTAGCGGCGACAACTGAGAATCCTTCGTTCTCAGTAATTTCTCCACTGCTGTCTCGGTCCCTTCTTCTGGTACTGCGTTCACTCGATGACAAGGCCATCGCGGCGGCACTGGAGCGCGCACTTGTTAGCGAAGAGGGACTCGGAGGAGCCGTCACTCTTGGAGAGGGGACCCTTGAGGTCTTGACCAGGGTCGCCGGGGGAGATGCCCGCAAGGGGCTGACACTTCTCGAGGCCGCCGCTGCTGTGACACTCGACCGTGGTGAGTCCGTGGTTGAGGTAGAGGATGTTTCGACTGCTGCTGCCACGGCCCTGGTCCGCTGGGATCAAGATCAGCACTATGACGTCGCCAGTGCCTTCATCAAGTCCATGCGGGGTTCAGACGTAGATGCGGCACTCCACTATCTGGCCCGTATGCTCGAAGCAGGGGAAGACCCACGGTTTATTGCTCGAAGGGTGATGATCCATGCCTCAGAGGATGTGGGAATGGCAGACCCGAGCGTCCTTCAGACAGCTGTGGCCGCTGCTCAGGCGGTCGCCCTCGTCGGCATGCCTGAGGCCCAAATCATTCTTGCCCAGGCCGTCATCGCTGTGGCCACCGCACCCAAATCCAATGCTGTTGTGGTTGCCATCGGTGAGGCGATGGCCGATGTGAAGGCAGGTCGCTCCGGCGCTGTTCCCATGCACCTCCGGGACTCTCACTATCCGGGAGCAAAGGGCCTGGGTCACGGCAAGGACTACGTCTACTCTCACGATCAACCCCATGCGATAGCCGCGGGTCAGACCTACCTCCCGGCAGAGCTCTCCGGGGCCAGCTACTACCATCCGACCGGCAGGGGTGAAGAGGCGCGAATCGGAGCTCGAATGGAGGCCATTCGGCGCATCCATGAGGAGGCCGCTCACCTGCAGGGTGACTAACCACTCAGGACAATCACGGGCTCGCCTAGGGTTTGAGCTGTGCTGTCCAGTAGTATTGCTGACGGTCGTTTTCTCGGCCGCCTGGGGTCTTAGCCGATTGGATATCGTCCAGCCTTCTACTTAGAAGTGGATGGTAATCAGGGAGTTGACCCCATGATTTCGCAGCCGCGAAGTCATGACACAACGAAACAGGAGACAAAATGGCAGATAATCGTGCCCGCAAGCAGGTGCGCCAATCCCGCGCCCTTGGCATCGCGCTCACCCCGAAGGCAGTTCGCTACTTCGAGAAGCGCCCCTACGGCCCCGGAGAGCACGGCCGTACCCGCCGTCGTCAGGAATCTGACTACGCGGTTCGTCTGAAGGAAAAGCAGCGTCTTCGTGCCCAGTACGGCATCCGTGAAGCACAGATGGCTAACACCTTCAAAGAGGCTCGCGCCATGTCCGGCATGGCCGGTGAGAACCTGGTTTCACTTCTTGAGACCCGTCTCGACGCCCTCGTCCTTCGTTCCGGTTTTGCTCGCACCATGGCCCAGGCACGCCAGGCCGTTGTGCACCGTCACATCATGGTGGACGGCAAGATCGTTGACCGTCCTTCCTTCCGCGTCAAGCCGGGCCAGATCATCCAGGTCAAGCCCAAGTCGCAGACCACTGTTCCTTTCGAGGTTGCAGCAGCTGGCGCCCACCAGGAAGTCCTCCCCAAGACTCCGGGTTACCTGGAAGTGGAGATCGCTAACCTGAAGGCCAAGCTGGTCGAGATCCCGAAGCGCGTCGACGTTCCAGTCGAATGCGACGTACAGATGGTTGTTGAGTACTACTCACGCTAAGTCATAAGCAAAGGGAGGACGGAGGCAATGAGCCCCCGTCCTCCTTGCTATTCTCAGACATATAAGCCCTGCTAAGAGCCGAGAGAGAGACATGCGCACACACGAGATTCGCGACCGGTGGATCAACTACTTCGCAGCCAATGGCCACGAAATCCGCCCTTCGGTACCCCTTCTTTCGCCAGAGCCCTCGATTCTGTTCACGATTGCAGGGATGGTCCCTTTCATTCCGTACATCACCGGTGAGGAAGAACCGCCCTGGTCACGGGTCGCTTCGGTGCAAAAGTGCATCCGCACCAACGACATTGAAAACGTTGGACACACATCTCGTCATGGCACCTTCTTCCAGATGACTGGAAACTTTTCGTTTGGTGACTACTTCAAGGAAGGCGCAATCAACTTTGCGCACGACCTACTCACCGGTTCGGTTGACGAGGGCAAGTACGGTCTCGATGCAGATCGCCTCTGGGTAACTATCTGGGAGGGCGACACCGAGTCCTACGATGTCCTCACCACGCAGGGGGGCAGGGCCCCCGGGCACATCGTGCGCCGCCCACGCGAAGGGAGCTGCGGGTCCACGGGCCAGCCCGGTCCAGCAGGTCCCTGCTGCGAGTGGCATTACGATCGAGGACCCGAGTATGGTCCGGAAGCCGTCGGGGGCAATGTTGACCCGGGCGGAGACCGCTACCTTGAGTTGTGGAATCTTGTCTTTGACCAGTACATGCGCGGTCCGGGGGAGGGACAGGACTACCCGCTTCTTCACGAGCTTGAGCGTAAGGCCATCGATACGGGTGCCGGTCTTGAAAGGCTTGCATTTGTCCTGCAGGACAAGCCCAACATGTTTGAGATCGATGAGGTTCGTCCCGTCATCGATCGTGTCGAAGAGATCGCCTCGAAGCGCTACGGTGCAAACACAGAGGACGATGTTCTGATGCGGATCATCGCCGATCACGTCCGTTCCTCAATGATGCTGATCAACGACGGTGTGCGCCCGGGTAATGACGGAGCTGGTTACGTCCTTCGTCGACTGGTCCGACGCGCGGTTCGCTCCGTGCGATTGCTCGGTGTTGATGAAGTTACGCTTCCAGAGCTTTTCCCCGTGTCACGCGACGCGATGTCGCCCTCATACCCCGATCTGATCACCAACTGGGACACGATCTCCGATGTCGCATATGGGGAAGAGGTCGCGTTCCGTCGCACCCTGGACTCCGGCACGACGATCTTCGAGACCGCTGCGGCATCCGCCCTCAAGCCAGGGGCTGATGAGACTCCCGTTCTGTCCGGTGAGGAAGCATTTGCACTCCACGACACCTATGGGTTCCCGATTGATCTGACCCTGGAGATGGCATCCGAAAAGGGCCTGAAGGTTGATGAGGCTAAGTTCCGTCGCCTGATGGAAGAGCAGAAGGAACGGGCTCGCGCCGATGCTCGGGCCAAGAAGGCCGGCCATGTCGACGTCAAGGTGTTCCAGGAGATCGCTGAGGGACTGGGCGGTGGCTCTGAGTTCATCGGTTACGACAGTGCCTCCGGTGAGGCCGAGATCGCGGGTCTCCTCGTCAATGGTGCGTCAGTGCCAGTCGTCGAAGGACCCCAGCAGGTTGAGCTAATTCTGAACCGCACCCCGTTCTACGCTGAGGCCGGCGGCCAGCGTGCCGACCAGGGCACCATTCGAACCGAGAACGGTGTTGAGCTTGAGGTGTTTGACGTGCAGTCTCCGCTGAAGGGACTGGCGGTTCACCGAGTGATGGTTCCGGAGGGGATTGTCACCGTCGGGGACAAGGTCTTCTCCCAGATCGATGAGGAA
>CAMFDH010000024.1 GCA_945949035.1 uncultured Actinomyces sp. | reverse complement strand
GGGCGACGATGGGGTTCCCGCAGCTGTTCGCTGCTGTGCCCGGCATGACGGCTGTAGGGATTGAGGTCGACTACTTCTTTACCTTCTGGGGACTGGATATTGTGGATATGCGCACGATGGATGACCTGAAGTTCTCTTACGCCGGCAACACCGCGATGCATATGCCGCAGCTGGAGCGGTTCGTTGGCGGTGGGGCGACGATGGGGTTCCCGCAGCTGTTCGCTGCTGTGCCCGGCATGACGGCTGTGGGGACGAAGGTTCTCAAGTCGATGATGGCGGAGCAGGATATTCCGCCCATCCCCGAGTTCATTGATCACCTGGCGGCGATGGGGGCCAATATGTACGCCTGCCAGCTGTCGGCGGACATGATGCAGGTGAAGAAGCCGATGCTGCACCCCGGGGTCAAGGGGATCATTTCGGCCTCGGACTTCATTGAGCTGTCGGAGGGGGCGCAGATCATCTTCATCTAGGGCAGTGGTGAAGCCCGGCACTGCCGGAGATGAAAAAGTCGGGACATCTATCAACGATGTCCCGACTTTTCGTTCGGAGCCGCCTGCGGGAATTGAACCCGCGACCTATTCATTACGAGTGAATCGCTCTGCCGACTGAGCTAAGGCGGCGTTCTCGGGGCTGTAGCCCCGAGAGACCCCTACCCCGTCTGCTTGTGGC
This sequence comes from uncultured Actinomyces sp., assembly GCA_945949035.1. Lineage (GTDB taxonomy): Bacteria > Actinomycetota > Actinomycetes > Actinomycetales > Actinomycetaceae > Scrofimicrobium. The sequence continues at coordinate 10,692 of CAMFDH010000024.1, read as the reverse complement.
TCTGGGGATTGAAGTCCGCCGATCAGTATAACCAAACCGAGGGGCGGACTTTCACCGCAGAGCTGCAGTTGCGGCAGACAACACAGTTGGGGCTACTCGTCGCAGGTGACACCGTTCGCAGGCAGTTCACCGTTGAGCAGGAACCTGTCAACATAGCCGATGACGCAGGCGGAAGCAGCTGAGCTGTAGGCCGCGTGGTCCCAACCTTCAACGGTCAAGAGGACCGAGTTTGGAAGGTCGCGGTGCAGATTCTCTGCCATGAAGTAGGGGGTGGCAGGGTCGTGGGTGGTGCCAATCAGCAGCATGGGCGGGACATCCTCGCCATTCACGGCGCTGCGTGCAGCCCTTGATTCCACCGGCCACTCTGCAAGGCCTGCCGAAGCAAACCCGAAGTTGGCACCCAGAATCGGGTACTTCTCAGCAATTACTTCTGCCTCAGCCGCCCATTCCTCAGGGGTGCCGACCGGTTCGTAGTCCAGCATGTTGACGGCGATGAATGCGTCTGAAGAGTTGGATCCGTACACCCCGTCGATTCCGCGGTCATTGAAGAAGTCCGCGAGGAACATCAGAGCCGAGCCGTCTCCCTTCAGGGCTTGGCTGACGGCCTGGGTGAGGATCGGGTAGGTCTCTGTCGAGTACAGGCTGCCGATGATGGCAGTTGAGGCGAGGCCGATGTTGAGGGGGCGATCTTTATCGGTGGTGGGAAGGGGGTTGACGGCAATCTCATCAAGCAGGTCCGCAACCGTTTCCTTCCCGGCCTCAAGGGTGTTGCCGAGGGCGCACTTGCTCTGCGAAGTGCAGGACTCGATCCAGTTGTAGAGGGAAGCCTCCATGCCGGCGATCTGGGCGGCAGAGACCTCATTGATGTTCAGGCTGGGGTCCAGGACTGCGTCGAGGACGAAGTTACCGACATGGTCGGGGAACTGTTCGGCGTAGATGGCTCCCAGCAGGGTGCCGTAGGAAAAGCCAAGGTAGTCGAAGGTTTCGGCGCCGAGAACCGCCCTCGTCATATCGAAATCGCGCGCCGCGGAGTCGGAGTCGACGAAACCGAGGATCTCCCCGTTCCGTTCGAGACACTGAGCACCCAGCTTCGCGACTTCCTGGTTGTTGTACTCGATGATCTCATCGGTGGTCATGTCGGAGAAGTCGACGTCGAGGGCGTTGTCCTGATCGCGCTCCTCATCGGTCATGCACCAGATGGGTGAGGACGTTCCCACACCGCGGGGGTCGAGGGCGATGATGTTGTACGAAGAGGCGATCTGGGTGGTGACGATGTTCTCGACGAAGCCGGACAGGGAGTCGATTGCTCCGCCTCCGGGGCCACCAAGGTTGTAGAACAGCGGGGGGCGCTCAGGTTCGTTGCCTGCACCAAGATAGCGGGCAATCCCCAGCTCAATCGGCTGGCTGGCTGGATCATCCCAGTTCATGGGGGCTTCCAGGGTGCCGCACTGGTAGGGGCTCAAGTCTTTGGGGACGGGCATCATGGCCGTCGTGATCTCATCGCCCTCGCACTGGCGCCAGTCGATCTTCTGGGAGTAGTAGTCCTCAAAACCCTCGGGAGCCTGGCTGCTGATCGGGTCTGGGTCCTCAATATTGGGCAGCGTGCCCGGCGGGGTGACGGTGGAGGTCGTGCAGGAGGCGAGCAGAAGTGTCGCCGCCAGTCCCCCGGCAATCGCGCGGGTTCGACGGCCCCGCAGACGGTGAGGTCGAGCGGGCTCTGCAGTCAAAGTTGTATCCACCATGGGCCAATCGTTGCAGGTTGTATCTTGAATACGAAAGGGGTGTAGCCAATGGCACCCCGCATGTTAGACCCGGGACGGAGCTGTTCCCAGCGGGTCAACCAGGCTGATCGCAAGTGCTTCCAAGAGGAGCAGCGGAGCAGCTGAGCCCTGATTGCGTTGTCGCGCCAACCCGATGGCTTCAACTCTGGCGAGGGTACTTTCCACCGTCGTTGCGGCAGCGACCTCTTCGACCTGGTTCACCATGTCAATGTTCACTAGCCCGGCGCCAGAGCGAAACTGAACGGTCAGAACATCCCGATAGAAGGACAGCAGGTCCGTCAGGGCTCGATCGATCATGTCGGCGAGGGCGCGGCGGTTACGGCGCTTCTGCCTGTCTTCGAAGTCCCGAATCCGGGCACGCAGGGAGGGCGGCACCCTCTCGCCCTCTCGAATCCCCAGAGACTGGAGTAACTCGGCGTAGAGGCGGGCATCCGTGGCCTTCGTCTTCGCTTCAGACATCTTCTTGACCATCTCATGCATTCGACCTGCTGAGTGAACAGCCTGCCCCACCGAGGTCGCCCTCAGAGGGAGGGAGAAGACAGCCTTGATTTCATCCCGAAGGTTGGCATTGCGTAACATTCCGCGGGCAAAACCGACGTGGGACTGGGCGATCGTGGCGGCCTGGAAGGCGGCCTCGTAGGAAACACCTTCGGTTTCGGCCAGGTACCGGGCCACTTCCTCGGCGGCCGGAACCCGCAGCGCCAGGTGTCGACACCGCGAGCGGATCGTGGTGAGGACTTCGCGCGGAGTTGGGGCACAGAGGATCCAGATTCCCCGTTCCGGGGGTTCCTCAACTGACTTGAGGATGGCGTTGGCTGACTGATCACCGAGGCGATCAGCGTCCTCAACAATCGTCACGCGCCAACGTCCACTGGTGGGAGCGTCATAGGCATGGCCCAGCCAGCTCTCCCGTACCTCATCCACCTTGTAGGTGGTTTCATCGGTTGCGTACACCTGCACGTCGGCATTCGTTCCGGCCATGACGGTGTGGCAACCGCTGCATGTCCCGCATCCGAGGGGCTCGCCGGTGCACTGCAGGGCGGCGGCAAGAACCTTGGCGGCGGTTGACCGTCCGGATCCCGGGGGCCCTGTAATCAGCCAGGCGTGTGCCAGGGCCTGTCGGCCGGCATCTCTGTGCTCGACAATCTGGCGTCCCTCGAGGGCGGCGGCCTGCAGGGTCTTCACGACCTCTGGCTGCCCAATGAGCTGGTCCCAAACGGTCATTGGCTGATCCGTTTGAGCAGAGCCTGCACAACGTCCTCGAACACCTGCGGAATCGACTTGCCTGCGTCGAGGACGACAATGCGCTCCGGAAACTGCTTGGCGATTCGTAGGTACTCTTCACGAACGCGCTGGTGGAAGCTCAGACCAGCGCTTTCGAGACGGTCCAATCCCTCTCCCATTGAGTGAACTCGTCGAAGCCCCTCTTCGGCATCAACATCGAAAAGCAGGGTGATATCGGGTTGCAGGTTGTGTGTCGCCCAGTCGGAGAGGCCCCGGATCTCTTCCGGTCCGAGGTCGCGAGCCGCCCCCTGGTATGCCACGGAGGAGTCCGTGTACCTGTCCTCAAGAACGGTCGTTCCCGCGGCAATCGCGGGACGCAGGAGAGTCGCTGCGTGATAGGCGCGATCGGCGGCGTAAAGCAGGGCCTCGGTCCGAGGGTCGACATCGGCTGGGCCGTGCTGGATGTGCTCACGCAGCTTCTGCCCCAGGGGTGTACCACCGGGCTCTCGGGTTGAAAGTACGTCAACACCTCGTGCCTGCAACTCTTCGGCCAGGCGCTTGACCTGGGTGGACTTGCCGCAGCCATCCCCTCCCTCGAAAGAGATGAAAAGGCCCGGCCCTTCAAGATCAACCAGAGCCCTGGCGAGTTCGTCCAGCGCCCTCCCCTGCTCTTCACTCACCGGCGACTACTTTGCTGCGCGCTTGGCGGCAGGCTTGCGAGCGGCAGGTTTGCGGGCAGCGGGCTTCCTGGCCGCGGGCTTGCGCGCCGGGGCCTTCTTCACAGCCGGAGCCTTGTCCCGTCGATCAGCCAGAAGCGTGTAGGCGCGCTCTGCGGTCAGTCCCTCAACCGTTTCTGACCTGGGCACCGTGGCATTGGTCTGGCCATCAGTGACGTAGGGTCCGAACCGGCCGTCCTTGACGACGACGGGTCGCTTGGTCACGGGATCCTCACCGAACTCACGAAGCGCGGTCTTAACCGAACCGGCTCCGCGTCGTGTCTTGGGCTGAGCGTAGAGCTGCATCGCCTCTTCAACAGTGACGGTCAGCAATGATTCCTCACTGGGAAGCGGCCTGGTGTCGCGGCCCTTCTTCAGATACGGACCATAGGGACCATTCTGGGCAGTAATGACCTCACCCGACTCTGGATCCTTCCCGACCTCGCGGGGCAGGGACATCAACTGAACGGCATCCTCGAGGGTGACCGTGCTGATATCCATTGAGGAAAAGAGGCTGGCAGTCTTGGGCTTCGGAGCAGTCTTGGACTTGGCTGTCTTCTTCGCCGGCTTTTCTTCGCCCTCAGCCTCAGCGGGTTCAGGCAGAACCTCGGTGATGTAGGGGCCGAAGCGACCATTCTTGACGATGATCATGTGCCCGGTCTCAGGGTGAACCCCAAGCTCACGGCCATCAGAGGCAGCCTGAGTCAGCAGTTCATCCGCTAGTTCAGGCGTCATCTCATCTGGCGCCACTGTCGGTGGAACCGAACAGCGTCGACCGTCCTCATGCTGCAGGTAGGGGCCGTAGCGGCCAATTCGCAGGACGACTCCCGGCGCGACATCCACCGAGTTCACCTCACGGGCATCAATGACCCCGAGGTTTTCAACCGTGTGACGGAGGCCGTGAACGGCGACGGGGTTGTCTACCTTGGCTTCCTCATCCTCGGCCTCTTTGGCGCCCGGACCGGCCTGACCAAAGTAGAACTGCTTGAGCCATTCGGTGCCGGCGGTATCACCCGCGGCGACTCGGTCCAGGTCGGCTTCCATTGAGGCCGTGAACTGGTAGTCAACCAGCTCTGAAAGGTTCTCTACCAGCAGGCGGGTCACTGAAAATGCCAGCCAGGTCGGAACCAGGTACTGGCCCCGGTGGGTGACATAGCCGCGGTCGCCAATGGTCTGAATGGTGGCTGCGTAGGTAGAAGGGCGCCCGATCCCCAGGTCTTCCATTGCCTTGACCAGGGTTGCTTCCGTGTAGCGACCGGGTGGGGTGGTTCGGTGTCCCTCAGCTTCGGCTTCGGTAACGCCAACTCCCTCTCCCTCAGAAACCTGGGGCAGATCCTGCTCTTCAACCTTGCCGGAGGCCTTTGCCCCGTTGCTCTTATCCTTTGATTCCCGGTAGAGCTGCTGGAAGCCGGGGTCGGTGATGACGGTTCCCGAGGTCGACCCGGAGGCAACCGAGTACCCTTCGACCTCTTCGGTCAGGTTCACATCAACCTTGACGGTGGCGGTGAAACCAACTGCGTCAACCATCTGCGAAGCCACGGTGCGCTGGAAAATCAAGCGGTACAGTGCCACCTGCTGCGCGGACAATGTGCCCGCCAGGGACTCTGGCGAGCGGAAGTAGTCACCCGAGGGCCTGATGGCCTCATGTGCTTCCTGGGCGCTCTTCTGCTTCTTGGCGTAGAAACGAGGCTTCTCAGGAACACTGGCCTCACCGTAGCATTCCACTGCGACCTTCCGAGCCGCCGAGATGGCCTGTCCCGAGAGGTTGGTTGAGTCTGTACGCATGTAGGTGATGTAACCCGACTCATAAAGTGTCTGGGCCACGCGCATCGTTGTCGAAGCATTCCACTTCAGTTTGCGCGAAGCATCCTGCTGCAGGGTCGAGGTCGTGAAGGGCGCAGCCGGGCGACGGCGGTACGGCTTCTGCGTCACAGCTGTGACGGTCCCCCGCGAGTCCTCAAGCGCTGCGGCAACGCGTCCTGCCACGGCCGAGTCCAGGACAACCGTCCCGGCCTTGTTGGCCTTATCGGTGAGCAAACCGTTGTCACCAAAGTCGGCACTGGCAGCGATTGGTGCGCCGTTGAGCGCATTGATCTTGACGCCGAATGCCCGCTCAGTGTCCCCCTCTGCAGAGGTGGGGATGACGGTGGCCGCAAGCGACCAGTACTCGGCGCTGACATGCGCCATTCGTTCCTGTTCACGGTCCACCACCAGGCGGGTTGCCACGGACTGAACCCGACCGGCTGAAAGTGAAGGGGCTACTTTGCGCCACAGAACCGGCGAGACCTCATACCCGTAGAGGCGGTCAAGGATTCGACGCGTCTCTTGGGCGTCAACCAGGTCCTGGTCGATGTCACGCGTGTTGGCAAGGGCGCCCTGAATGGCGTCCTTAGTGATCTCATGAAACACCATGCGCTTGACCGGAACCTTTGGCTTGAGCACCTCGAGAAGGTGCCACGCAATGGCCTCACCCTCTCGGTCCTCATCAGTTGCCAGGAAGAGTTCATCGGCGTCCTTGAGAGCCTTACGCAGTTCCGCGACGCGCTTCTTCTTGTCCGCGTGGACCTGGTAGTAGGGCTTGAAACCGCCCTCAACATCCACAGCGAACTTCGAGTACGGACCGTTTTTCATGGTCTTGGGTAGGGCGGAGGGCGTGGGGAGATCACGAACGTGTCCCACCGATGCCTCTACCTGGTAGTCATTACCCAGGTAGCCGCGAATCGTCTGGGCCTTAGCCGGTGACTCTACGATTACAAGCTTCAATTTCGCTTGGCTCCGTCCTAAATATCTTTCCAATACCTTTACGGTACGTCTTTGCGATGTCTTCTTCTAAGACCGTCAGGGCTGACCATATACCCACGTCGCCAGTGCCGGTCAAGCGGAGCCATCGTTTTGGGGATGTTCGCAGTCCGCTTATCCCTGTGGTTCGGCGGCCATCAAGACCCCGGATCTGAGCAGTTCAGGAAGTGCTTCTAGCACCTCTTCAACCACATCATCACCGCTCTTACCGAGAAGGTGGGCTACGGCAGGAATCACCTGGTTCGGGGTCAGTTCCCCCTCTGACACCCCGATGAGGGCGGCCACCGCTGATGAGACGGTTCGTTCCCGTCCGCCAGCGCGTCCCTGAGTGACCCTGATCAGTTCGGGATCAGACTGCCCGGGAACGTAGTAGCGGACTTCGCGAACATCAGCTTGCCGTTCGAAGACTGTGTCTCCCCAGTCCTCAGGAAGTTCAAGGTTGCCGAGGGCGGTGGCGACAGCCACCCCGTCCAGCGGTTCACCTTCCGAAAGGTGCTCTGCCACAAACGTCAAGTCACCCGGAGGCATGCCGAGGGTGCGACCGACTCGGATCGCAATCGACCCCAGTCCAACCCACCAGGCACCCGCGCGGAAGAAGTCTTTCAGCCAGGTTTCATACTCGGCCGCCCACACTTCACGCGGGACGCCCTCACCCCACTGGTCGCGCATCCACCATTCGGCGTACTGGGCGACATCGATGAGGTCGCGCTGCACCACCCAGGCATCAACGCTGCGCCCCTCGGCGAGTAATGGTTCAGCTGCCTCTTCAACCCAGCGCTTGGGGCGTCGCTGCCACCGTTCCGGCTTGGCCTCAACCTCCCAGTTCGCAAGCATCTGCAGGGTGCCACCGTCATTGAGGTGCTGAACAGCGGTCTTCATAATTAAAGGAATGAGGTTGTCCCGGGACAGACCCCCGTCCCGGTACTCAAGGTTGGCGCGCTTACGCACGGCATCTGGGGTGATCACAAAGGGCGGGTTTGAGGTGATCAGGTCGAAGCTCTCACCCTCAACAGGTTCAAAGAGGGAGCCCTGGCGGACATCGACCTCAACCTGATTGAGCAGGGAGTTGAATCGGGTGAAGTTGCAGGCCCGCCCTGAAATATCAGTGGCCACAACCCGCTTGGCGTGCGTGGCCAGGTAGAGGGCCAGAATTCCGCAACCGGTTCCCATGTCCATGGCTGAAGAGACCTTCTGACGCATGGTCATGCGCAGCAGGTTTGTCGACGCCGAGGCAATGCCGAGCACGTAGTCATCCGTCGGCGGACGCCCGCTCTGCACCTGCGACTGGTCGGAGGCAACCCACCAGTTATGGGTAACAACGCGCGCCTCTTCATCCTGAGGGTCCGCGTCCCAGTTGGGGATGGAGGCCGCGTGGGGGCGCAGGTCCACGGTTGCGCGAACCAGTCCGGCCTCCTCGTCCTCGTCCACGATTCCCAAGGCAACCGCCCCTTCAACACCAAGCTGAGGAAGGGCGTACGAAACCGAACTGCGAACCACCGGCTGAGCCAAGATGAACAGCCTGGTCAGAACGGCAATCGCAGAGGTGTGATCCTGCAGTTGCAGGATGGCTGGTACCAGCTGGTCCCGTTCCATCGCGGACTTGGACATCGGTGACAGCAGCGCATCAACGCCCTCTACCGTCCAACCCGCCGCCCCAAGATCCTCGCGAAGAAGATCAATCTGACCTGCTTCAAGGTTCAGAAGCACCCCGGCCTCATTCAGTTCAGTCATCCCCCACCTCCGCCATTACCCTGCCACAGACCACCGACATCAACCGTTCTCGACGCACTGCCACAGCACAGTAATGACCGAAAGTCACCGTCGCCCTCGAAAATGTCGGAGGGTCGCTCTACTCTGATAGTGAAGCAGGTCTCAGGCACAGAGAAGGGGGACACCATGGGAAAGACCCAGGTTCAAGTGAAGCGAATCTATGAGGACGCGGAACCAAGCGACGGCGCGCGGGTTCTGGTTGATCGGCTCTGGCCACGGGGCATTAGTAAGGAACGCGCGGACCTGACCCTCTGGGCCAAAGAGGTCGCGCCTTCGACTGACCTTCGCAAGTGGTACGACCACGATCCCGCCAAGTTTGCCGACTTCACGGCGAAGTATGAGGACGAACTTAAGAACCCACCCCAGTCTGACGAATTTGCGAAGCTGGTTGAGATGGCGCAGGCGGGGCCACTCACGCTACTGACAGCCTCGAAAGCGGTGGATATTTCGGAAGCATCCGTACTGCAGAAGCTTCTGACGTCCTGAATGCTCCAGGGGTAGCCTCGTGACCATGTCAAAGCCCTCATCCCAAAGTCAACACACGGCAGTCGTCTCCCTTGGGCGCCCTTCCCGCGAGGATGGTGCCGCAGTCAATCCCCCCATTGCCATGACATCAACCTTCGTCGGCAGTGGTTACGTCACCCCTGAGAATCGGGTCTATGCCAGGTTCTCGAATGCGTCCTGGGAACCGCTTGAAGAGGCGGTCGCGGTGCTGGAAGGCTCCGAGGTTCCGGCTCTGGCCTACGCATCGGGTCTGGCAGCTGTCTCTGCCGTCTTCGACCTCGTTCCCGGCGGTGGCACCATTGTCATCCCCACCGCCTCATACAACGGAACGGTCGGCCTGGCCCGCGCCCTAGCCGCCGACAACAAGGTTCAGCTTCGTGAGGTCGACCCGATCGATACCGAAGCCACCATTGCGGCCATGGACGGCGCGGATCTGCTGTGGATCGAGTCCCCTTCGAACCCCCTGCTTGAGGTCGCGGATCTACCCACGCTGATAGCAGCTGCCCGGCAGCGCGGTCTGCTCGTGGCAGTCGACAACACGTTTAGCACGCCGCTGCGCCAGCAACCGCTCAGCATCGGTGCGGATGTGGTGGTTCATTCCGCCACCAAGTTCATCTCGGGCCACTCCGACGTCATCCTGGGCATCGCTGTCGCCAAAGACCCAGAGTTGCGCCAGAAACTTCATGCACGGCGCAGCCTCCGCGGCGGAATTCCCGGACCTTTTGAAGCCTGGCTGGCACTGCGTGGACTGCGGACCATGGCATTGCGCCTAGACCGCTCCGAAGCCTCAGCGCAAACCCTGGCTGAACGCTGCGAAGAAAACCCTGAGATCTCAAGGGTTCGCTACCCCGGTCTTCCGACCGATCCCCATCACGAACGGGCGAAGGAACAGCTTTCGGGGTTCGGGGCCATCGTTTCGATTGAGGTCGAGGGCGGAGAGCAACGGGCTGACCGGTTCGTTGAAGCACTGCGTCTCTTTGTCCCCGCCACCAGCCTCGGCGGGGTCGAATCCCTGGCTGAACGCCGTCGACGTCACCCCTCGGAACCAGACCGTGTCCCCACCAACCTCATTCGCCTCAGCATTGGAATTGAGGACGTAGATGACCTGTGGCAGGACATCACCCAGGCTTTGGAGAGCAGCCGCGAAAAGTAGCCGGTAGCCGCACCGTGGGGCGTGCCCTCCCACTTACCGGGGGCGCACACCCTTCGATTTCAGCCACTGCTCAAGCTGCGGCTGGCGAAGGGCCCCCACCTGCTTGGCCACGACCTTGCCGTCCCGTAGCAGCACCATCGTCGGAATGCTCATGGCCTTGAAGCGAGCCTGCGTCCTCGGGTTGTCGTCAACATTGACCTTGACGATCTTCAGGGATCCGGCGTACTTCTTGGAGACCTTTTCGAGGATGGGTGCAACCATTCGACACGGCCCGCACCACGGCGCCCACAGGTCAACCAGAACAGGCAGCTTGGTATCAACCACCTTGCTGAAGTTGTGGTCGCTGGCGTTTGTCAGCCAGGGCAAAGGCTGTTGGCACTGACCGCAGGTCGGCACGCCCTTGGCAACCTCCGGAACCCGGTTTTTCTTCCCACACGAAGTACATGCTGCAATTCCCATGCTTCGATTATGCCCACGCCACCCTCGACTACGCAGAAGCCCAAAGCGAACTTGCTAAGCCCGCGGCCAAGTCGGAAACCTCCTGACACCCCTCAAAGTCCTGGATGATGGGGTGATGGACTATCAGGAGACCCTAGACAAGTTGGTGCGATGGGCAGATCTCGACCCAAATATTCGCGCCCTCGTCCTCACCGGATCGGCTGCAGAAGGGACTGAGCACCCCCTATCGGATCGCGATATAGAGGTGCACGTCGTTGACGCTGCTCCCCTGCTTGTCGATGACAAC
>CAMFDH010000023.1 GCA_945949035.1 uncultured Actinomyces sp. | reverse complement strand
GCCCGCGCCCCAGCTGCCTCAACCTCGGCCACCACCGCGTGGTATGACTGCTCTTGACGCAGCCACTGCAGCCCCAGGGGAACGAGGACGACCACCAGGACCCCGACGATAACGAGGGCGACCAAGAGCCTTACAGAAACTGTTAGGCCACCAAATGACCACTTCAGCGGCTCCCGCTTTGAATGGATGCGGATTGGCTTACGCGCGACCTTACCCGCCTCACTGGGCTTCTGAGCCATAGGTTTCGCCCGCTGCTCACGCGCACCCGTCGGACGGGTTGTGCTGCTGGGCCGAGAGGTACCGGGCTTATACCCGAACCCATTCCCCGTGGCGCGACGAACCCTAGTTGGACCCGTTGAAGAGGGGGCCTCAGTGTCCTGCGGCGCAACCTTCGCCTCTTTCGGAGTCGCCACAGTTTGCTTCGTGGAAGCATCCAGCATGCTGCGCGTACGGGGGCGCTGCGGGGGGCGGGGTGACGAACTCATGGGTTCAATCTTGTCCGATCTAATCGAGATGCCAAATCCACCACGCCAAAGACCCCCGGCAAAATGCCGAGGGTCTTCGGTAACTATGTGTTAGGCGCGAGCCAAACGCTTAGAACTTGGCGCGGGGGAATGCCGACTTACCTGCGTAAACAGCATCCTGGCCCAGCTCCTGCTCAATGCGCAGCAGGCGGTTGTACTTTTCAACACGCTCTGAACGAGCGGGCGCACCGGTCTTGATCTGGCCCGAGTTGGTAGCAACTGCGAGGTCAGCAATGGTGGTGTCGCCGGTCTCACCGGAGCGGTGTGAGGTCATCGAACGGTAACCGTTGCGGTGTGCGTCCTCAACAGCCTCGAGGGTCTCGGTCAGCGTACCGATCTGGTTCACCTTGACCAGCAGTGCGTTAGCGGTACCGGTCTCGATGCCGCGAGCAAGGCGGGCAGGGTTGGTGACGAAGAGGTCGTCGCCAACGATCTGAACACGATCGCCGATGGCGTCGGTGAGCTGCTTCCAAGCATCCCACTCGTCCTCGGACAACGGGTCCTCGATCGAAACCATGGGGTAGTCGGAGATCAGCTTCTCGTAGTACTCAACCATGTACTCGGTGGTGCGTGCTTCACCTTCGAACTGGTAGGCGCCGTCCTTGAAGAACTCGGTAGCGGCAACGTCCAATGCGAGAGCTACGTCTTCGCCCGGCTTGTAGCCAGCGCGCTCGATGGCCTCAACGATCAGGTCAAGAGCAGCCTTGTTCGAAGGAAGGTCGGGGGCGAATCCGCCCTCGTCACCCAGACCGGTCGAAAGACCGCGTTCCTTGATGACTGCCTTCAGGGTGTGGTAAACCTCTGCACCCATGCGCAGTGCCTCACGGAAGGTCGGAGCACCGATCGGAGCAATCATGAACTCCTGGATGTCAACGTTGGTGTCAGCGTGTGAACCACCGTTGAGGATGTTCATCATCGGAACGGGAAGAACGTGAGCGTTCGGGCCACCCAGGTACTCGTAAAGGGGCAGCTCTGCGGACTCTGCAGCCGCGCGGGCCACGGCCAGCGAAACGCCAAGAATAGCGTTGGCGCCGATCTTGCCCTTGTTCGGGGTTCCGTCGATCTCCATCATCACGCGGTCGATTTCACGCTGGTCGCGTGCATCCAGTCCGATGATCTCGGGAGCCAGGATCTCGCCGACAGCGTCGACTGCGTCCTGAACGCCCTTGCCCTGGTAGCGGTTCTCGTCGCCATCGCGACGCTCAACGGCCTCAAATGCACCGGTGGATGCACCCGAGGGGACACCAGCCGTGCCCTGTGCACCGTCTTCGAGGTACACCGATACTTCGATGGTCGGGTTGCCGCGTGAGTCAAGAATCTCGCGTGCTTCAATGTCTTCGATCATTGCCACGGTGTTTCTCCTTATTTCCTGTGGATTGTCGAGCAGGTCTAGTAGGGATAGAAGTCAGTTAGCCGGCGGTGCCGGTTTCAAGCAGGTTCCCGGTTACAGAGCCGGGAAGATCTCCGGGGCCCACAATGGAGCCGTCGGTGAAAGTGCCGTAGCGGGGGTTCAGGGTAACGTCCGAATCCATGATGAAGGCATCCAGCTCAACGATCTGCTCATTGCTGATCGCACCGCTGCGAACGACGTTGACCAGCAGCAGGTCCTTGAACATATCCCGCACCGTTGGGTCGACATCAGCTACGTCGAGGTCGGAACCAAGCTGCGCGATCGCGCCCTCAAGGGTCGCCTGAATCTCCTCATCTGGGAGTTCGATACCAACCGCATCGGCTGCCTGCAGACGCAGATTCGTCTCAACCAGGAAGCCAACCATTTCGTCGCGTGGGATCTCAGTTCCCGAGAGCTGCGCCCACTGGGTGATCGCGTCGGTCAACGCGGTTTCAGAAACACTGTCGCCGTTTACGATGAACGCGGTACCCGGTGCGCCCGATGTTCCACACGCCGTCAGTCCCAACGCAACGCCCGAAGCGATTGCGATCGATGCGACCGCTTTACCAATAGTTCGAATTCTGTAGGCCCGAGCCACTTCGCCCCCCTGTCGGAAAAGTCCGCTCCCCAGTGTACGCCAAACTGCCCCGCACCCCGGTGCCGCTTAGGTCCCAAATGTTCACGCTTAGCGATGAAAGTGACCTACCTGTCGCGCAGGAGATTCCTAGCGTGGTTGAGCCTTGGCAATCGGCGCCGTCAAGACTCGGATCAGCCCCTCGACCCACTCGATGAGCCTCTCGTCTGTCGGAGCCTCCTCCGAACTCATGCTGGGCTTAGAGATCGGCACCAGAACCTGGCGTACCGCGGGCTTGATTGTAGTGCCCGGGTAGAGACGCTGCAGTCGCAAGGCCTTCGACTCTGGAAGTTGCACCGGTCCCAACCTGAGATAGCGTCCCCGGGTAATCGCCTCGGGAATTCCCACCCGCCGTAGCTCCCCACGACGCCGCGCCCCCGCAATCATGAGGTCGACCTCGCGTGGGATCGGGCCAAAGCGGTCAGTGAGTTCCTCGCGCAGCTCCTTCTCGGTTGCATCCGAGTTGATGGCGGCAATGCGCCCGTAGGTTTCAAGCCGAAGTCGTTCGCCGGGGACGTAGTTCTCTGGCAGGTGAGCATCAACAGCCAGTTCGACCCGGACATCAGTGTTGTCCTCTACAGCCTCACCCTTGAAGGCAGCCACCGCTTCTGAAACCATGCGGACGTAGAGGTCAAAGCCCACTCCCTCAATGTGTCCCGACTGGGCCCCGCCCAGCAGGTTACCGGCGCCGCGGATTTCGAGGTCCTTCTGCGCGATTGCGAGGCCGGCCCCCAGGTCGGTGTTGGCCGCAATGGTGCGCAGGCGCTCCAATGCGGTTTCTGAGAGGGCCTTGTTGGAGTTGTAGAGGAAGTAGGCGTAGGCCCTCTCCCGTCCTCGCCCCACACGACCGCGCAACTGGTGTAGTTGCGAAAGTCCGAAGATGTCCGCCCGGTCGACGATCAGCGTGTTGGCATTGGAGATATCGAGGCCGGTTTCAACGATGGTGGTGGAAACGAGGACGTCGAACTCGTGATTCCAGAAGTCGACGATCACCCTTTCCAGCTCGGCCTCGGACAGCTTGCCGTGGGCAACCCGGATTCGTGCCTCGGGGACCAGTTCCTGCAGCCCGGCGGCCACCTTGTTGATCGAGTCAACCCGGTTGTGGACGAAGAATACCTGCCCCTCACGTAGCAGCTCGCGGCGGATAGCGGCTGCGACCTGTGCGTTCGAGTAGGGACCGACAAAGGTGAGGACGGGTTGGCGTTCCTCAGGGGGTGTCTGCAGTTCCGACATCTCGCGAATACCGGAGATCGCCATCTCCAGGGTGCGGGGAATGGGGGTGGCCGACATCGAGAGGACATCGACGTTGGTGCGCAGCGCCTTCAGGGTTTCCTTGTGCTCAACACCGAAACGCTGCTCCTCATCGATGATGACGAGACCGAGGTCCTTAAACTGGACCGAACCCGTCAGCAGGGTGTGGGTGCCAATGACAAGGTCGACGGTGCCGTCACGCAGCCCCTCCTTAACCTTCTCGGCCTGGGCACCCGTGGTGAAGCGTGACAGCTGCTCCACCCGGATGGGGAACCCTGCGTATCGTTCCGCGAAGGTGTCGTAGTGCTGCTGGGCAAGCAGGGTCGTGGGAACAAGGATTGCCACCTGCTTGTTGTCCTGAATGGCCTTGAACGCAGCACGGACTGCGACCTCTGTCTTGCCGTAGCCCACATCGCCCGTAAGCAGGCGGTCCATGGGAATGCTTTTCTCCATGTCCGCCTTGATCTCATCCACCGTTGCAAGTTGGTCCGGGGTCTCCGTGTACTCGAAAGCATCCTCTAGTTCACGTTGCCAGGGCGTATCGGGGGCGAAGGCGTGCCCTTCGGACTTGGCGCGCTCCGCGTAGAGGCGCACCAGTTCCGCGGCGATCTCCATGACCGCCTTGCGAGCCTTCTGCTTGGTCTTCGACCAGTCTGCGCCACCCATCTTGGAGAGCTTGGGGGCCTCGGAGCCGGAGTAGGCCGAAACCTGATCTAGTGATGAGGTGGGGACATAGAGGTTGTCTCCCGGTTGCCCCCTGCGGGAGGCCTGGTATTCGATGACCAGGTAGTCACGCTGAACCTTCTCATCTCCCTTACCCGTCGTCCTCGTCTCAATTCCGAGGAACTTACCGATGCCGTGCTGAGAGTGGACGACGAAGTCACCGATCTTCAACGTCAGGGGGTCAACCCCCTTGCGTCGCTTCGCCGGAAGCCTGCGCATCTCACGGGTGTTGACACCGGCCCGGCCCGTCAGGTCCTGCTCGGTAATGATGGCCAGGGACTCGCTGTGCATGACGAATCCCGAGGTACCGGGGGCCGGAAGAACCGACACCACCCCGGAGGGATCGTCGGCAACGACCTCGTCGACCATCTTCGCAACCACGTCATTTTCGCGCAGCACCTCAACGATGCGGCGCCCGGCACCCGCGGCGGGGACGGTGACGATCAGTCGCCACCCCTCACGGGCGAGGGCGCGCAGGTCGTGGGTGGCTCGATCAAACTCGCCGCGGTACGGGGCCACAGATCGCGCTCCGACCCGGGCCAGACGAGGATTGACAACGGTGGCTTCGACAGAAGCTCCGGAGGGTTGTGCGGTGTCAGATTGGCCGCCAACTTCCCCGTCCCCGGGTTCGACCTCGGCAAGCTCAAGTGGGGGAAGGTCCGTGTACTCCCACCAGGCACGCTTCGCCCCCTGCCCCCAGATTTCATCGAAGGGGACGAAGGAAGCCGAGCGGGCGAGGACGGGAATCGCCCCACCTGCAGCGGCACTCCCCCAGGCTGCCGAGAGGAACTCTTCGGCGGTGCGCAGCAGGTCGGCACCCCTTGCCAAGGTTCGTTCGGGCTCATCGAGGACGAAGAGGGAGTCATCCGGAAGCAGGTCGGAGAGCATCTCCATTCCCGACACCAGGGACGGCGCCAGCGCCTCGAGGCCGGGGGCGTAGATCCCCTCCGCTGCCAGCTCGAGGATTTCAGCTGCACCCGGCAACTCTTTCTGGGCGCTGAGGGCGCGGGAGCGCACCTCCGGCGTCAGCAGCAGTTCACGTGCGGGAGGCGCCCACAGCCCATCGGTAGCAAGACCGACAGTGCGCTGATCAGAGAGGTTGAAGTAGCGAATCTCCTCGACCTCGTCCCCAAATAGGTCGAGACGAATCGGGTGGGCGCCGGTGGGCACAAAGACGTCGATAATCGAGCCGCGCAGCGCTACTTGACCGCGGCGCTCCACCATGTCGACCGCCTCGTAACCGAGGGTGACCAGCCGTTCCTGCAGGGCGCCCGGGTCCACCCAGTCCCCCACGCGAACCCGCACCGGTTCAATCTCTCCCGTTCCCCTGATCAGCGGTTGCATAAGCGTGCGCACCGGGACCACGAGAATGGAGATCGGACCGGCCCCCGTGACTCCGGGTTCCGGGTGAGCGAGACGGCGCAGAATGGTTGCCCTGCGGGCCATGGTGTCCACCTGGGGCGAGAGGCGCTCGTGAGGCAGGGTTTCCCAGGACGGCATGACCGCCACGTCCTCGGTCCAAGCCGAAGCCGCTTGGGCAAACTTGGCGGCTTGGCGACCCGAAGAGGTTACGACCACCACCGGTGAGCGCAGTCCGACCTCACGCCGCTCACGGGCGGCCAGCGCGACCACCGCGGGACGAAGCCCATCCGGGACCACCAGGGTGCCGCGTCCGGGTTTCGCCATCGTGGGGACCGTCGCCTCAACCGCGACATCGCGTTCGACTGTGGCGAGGAGTTCTGAGAGCTCCATTTGCTTGTGGCTGCTCATGTTGTGTTCTTTTCAGCTTCCGGTTGTTGCGGTGCGCGCGGGTGCTAGTTCGCTGAGTGGAGAGCCATCTGGGTGGGGATAAATCCATCCCGGACGATGTCTACTGCAATCCCAGCTGCGAGTTTCTCGGTTACCGCCCACTCTTCGCGCGCGGCTTTTGGCATCTGAGCGAGGACATAGTCGGCTGCGTCCTGGCGCCCCGGGGGTCTGCCGATTCCCATCCGCAAGCGCAGGTAGTTCTTGCTACCAGTCGCCTGGGAGATTGAGCGGAGGCCGTTGTGTCCGCCTTCTCCCCCACCCTGCTTGAGTCGCAGTCGGTGTGGTTCGAGGTCGAGGTCGTCGTGGGCGACGATGATCTGCTCGACAGGAATCCCGAACTTCTTGGCAAATGCCGCGACGGGTGGTCCCGTGATATTCATGAAGGTGGTTGAGTAGGCGAGATAGGCGCGTCCCTCACCGGGACGGGGCCCCAGGAAGGCGTCGGCAACCATCAGTCCGCTGCGGTCCCGGCGAAAGTTGGACCGGTGCTCTTGCGCCAGGGCAACCACCGCATCCTTACCGACGTTATGGCGCGTGAACTGGTAGGTCGCACCCGGGTTTCCCAGACCTACGATCAGCCAGGGATGTGGCTTAGTCAAAGTATTCCCCCCACGGTTCTTCGGCAGTTTGCCAGGTTACTCGCTCCGTCCCGAAGCATACCGACCTGACTTCCCGAGGTCTCTTTTCGCACCGAAGATGTGACCACCCGGCCATTGTGCGGGGTAGACTCAGCAAAGTTAACGCAAACACACCTGGCAATTACCCTTGAGGACTGATGTACGTACCCGATCGCAGTGAGTCAGAGGAATGGCTCGGCGTCGTCATAGCCGTACCGGAACCGTGGGTTTCCCTGCTCACCGAAGCCAGGTTGGACCTGGGGGATGAAGCCGGCGCCAGGGTTCCCGCGCACATCACGATCATGCCCCCCATCGCCGTTTCTTCCGATAACCGGGAGGCGGTCTTCGAGCATCTCGCTGCCATTGCCAAGCAACACAGGCCCTTTCGGATCACGGTGCGGGGCACGGGCACCTTCCTTCCCGTCAACCCGGTGGTCTACCTCTCGGTTGAAGAGGGTGAACGCCAGTGTGCAGACCTGGCAGATGACATCCGTAACGGGCCCCTTGATTACGATCCCCGCTTTCCCTACCACCCGCACATCACCCTGGCCTATGGTGAGAACCCGGGCATGCTGGAAAAGGCGATGGAGTGGGGCGCGGACTTTGAGGCCTCGTGGATGGTTCCCGGTTTCCGCCTCGACCGAGTCGAGGCCACAGGCTCCTACGCTTCGGTAGCGCTCTTCAACTTCTCGTCCTAGAGCATTCGGAGGTTCTGCAATGCGACAGAAGCGCCCCGCGGCGAAAGCTGAACAGACCTATACCCTGATCCACGCCGAACAGTGGAAGTCACGCTTTCGTGACCTGGGACCCGCGCTGCGGACCAGCGGCTTCAAGAACAAGATCAAAGCCGTGGCTGGGGTGTACCAGCACCACAGGATTGGTCGCGGCCTCACCCGCTACTCCATGCAGAAGGGACGCCTTGCTGCCGGAGCCATCTCCTACATGGCGGTCTTTTCACTCAGCGCGGCGCTGACGGTTGCCTGGACCCTTTTCTCGCACTTCTTTACCGCCAACCCGGAGTTCCAGTCCCTGGTTCTCACCACCGTGAACCAGTTTGTCCCTGGCCTGGTCACCAACCCGGCCACCGGCGTCAAGGGAATCATTGACCCGGGCGCCATTTCCCAAACCAAGACAACCATCATCGCGGGTATCGCGGCGTTTGTGGCAGCCGTATGGTCGTCAATCCAGGTGATTCGCTACATCTCTGACGGCATCCGCTCCATGTTCGGCCTCCTCAACTATCCCGGGACCAACCTGAAGGCATTTGCTCGTTACTTCCTTGGGATTGTCCTGCTCTTCCTCGGTGTGATGAGCACGGTCCTCCTCACGCTTGCTTCGGGATGGTTTGAAGAGTGGATCGCATCGGTGTTCCCCACCTCGAGCCACATTCTCGATACCAAAACGTTTGACTTCTTGAGGACGGCTTTCCCCTCACTGATTGACTTCATCATGTTCGGGCTGATTGTTCGCTACGTGGCGCGCATCCGTGTCCCCCGCGTCACCCTGCTCACCGGTTGCCTTGCCTTCGCCACTCTCTCTACGATGCTGCGTTTCTCCGGTGAAGCGCTCATCCGAGCCTCAGACAACCCGGTGATAGCCACCATCGCCACGGCTGCTGCCCTGCTGCTGTGGGTCAACTTCCTCGCCCGGGCAGCCCTGATGGTTTCGGCTTGGATGGCAGATGCTCCCGCCGTGGTTATCAGGGTCAAGAAGGAGTACGTCCACGGCGGTTCCTTCCCGAACTTCGTCACCCTGCACGCACCGGAAACCCTGAAGTGGCCGCACAACCCGGTCACCGGTGACATCATTCCCGCCATCCCCATCAGTGCGCTTCCGACCGAACTCTCCGATGAGCTCGAGAAAGAGCTAGTTGTGCAAATAGATGAGGCCCAGCGCCCCTCTCCGAAGAACGGGGACGCCGGGCCTACAGATGACTCAAATCAGAGCATGAACTCAACGGTTACAGGGGCGTGATCTGACCAGCGGGTGTCATATGAGGGCGCCCGGTCAATCCGGTGTCGAAGGGCCCTATCCGCCAGCGTCTTGGTGACGTACTGGTAGTCGATGCGCCACCCCGTGTCGTTGTCATAGGCCTTGCCCCGCTGCGACCACCACGAGTACGGACCGGGGAGATCCCCATAGAGGTCGCGCACGACATCCACCCACCCCTCAGAGACCCAGCGGTTCAGGTAGACCATCTCTTCGTCAAGTCCCCCGGAGGCCTTGTTGTAGTTGCCCTTCCAGTTCTTGATATCGAGCTGGGAGCGCACCACATTGAAGTCCCCCGCCAGGATTACCTCCGGACCACCTTCTGCACGATCCGCCAAGAATCGTTGGAGTCGGCCATCGATTGCCTCCAGATGGCGCATCTTTGCATCCTGCTTCGGGTCGTTGATGACGCCGGAGTGGAAGTAGGCCGACACCACTCGCACCGGATCGCCACTGGCAGTCTCCAGATCGACCTCAATCCAGCGCCCCGAGTCAATCGGCTCCTCTACTTCCGACAGCCCAATGAGGTGGGTTTGGTCTGCGGCCAAGCCCACTGCAGCCGAATCTTTGCGGATCGCAACGGCAACCCCGGCCCTTCCCTTGATCTGCGAGGGCGCCACGAAGGTATCGAAGCGGTCGGTGATCAGGGCCGCGGCAATGGGTTCTTCCGCACGCACCTCCTGCAGGAGGAGGACATCGGGATTCGCCTGCTCGACCCACTCGGCCATGCCCTTTCGGTAGGCGGCACGGATTCCGTTAACGTTTACTGAAGCAACTGAAAAAGTAGAGGTAGACACGGGCCCAGTATCTCAGAGGCACCTGTCAACTCTCACCTACCTTCTGGGTCTAGGTGGTGCATTTGGCCACCGTTGCGATAGTCTCAGTCCTATGGCAGCTTCATCGCAAAATCCCGATTCCTCCTCGCACCCACACGGTCACTCTCACAGTCATGCCAGTGCGGCGACATCTCGGACCAGGCTGGCCTGGGCCCTCGGTGTCACCTCAACCATCCTGGTTGTCGAGGTCGTCGGCGCGATCTGGAGTGGTTCGCTTGCCCTACTGGCCGATGCCGGCCACATGGCCACGGACTCAATCGGCCTCGCGATTGCCCTGTTCGCCGCACACCTCATGACCCGTCCGCCCTCGGATAAGTGGACCTGGGGTTTCGCCCGCATAGAGACGCTTGCGGCCGGCCTGCAGGCAGGCCTACTCATCGTCCTCTGCATCTTCATCGGCTGGGAGGCTGTAGGACGACTGGCTGATCCGACAACCGTCGAGTCGGGTCCGATGCTGTGGGTGGGTGTCATAGGGCTGGTCGCCAACATCTTTGCGATGGGCATACTGTTTGGCGGACGCAAGTCATCACTGAACATGAAGGCGGCCTTCCTTGAGGTCAGCGCCGATGCCCTGGGCTCCATCGCCGTCATCATTGCGGCCCTGGTTCTGATGCTGACCGGTTGGCCCTACGCCGACTCGGTTGCTTCGCTACTAATCGCGGTGATGATCGCGATTCGAGCGGTCTCGATCCTCAAGGAGTCGGTCTTCGTCCTCATGGAGAAGACCCCGGATGGAATCGAACTGCAGGCGGTGAGGGAATGTCTACAGAAGAACCCCCACGTCCTCGCCATTCATGACCTTCATGTCTCTGCCATCGGGACCGGACTGAACACCCTGACGGCACACGTCATCGTCACGGAGGACTGCGTGGGTTCGGGCCTGACCGTCAAGGTTCTGCATGACCTTCAGGAAATGCTGGAAAACGAGTTTGGCGTTGATATCAACCATGTCACGCTGCAGATTGACTCTGACCAGCACGCCTCACACGAGCAGCTGGCGCACTAGGGGCGACCGCTAGAGGATCTTCTCCGCCTGACGCACCACGTTCTCAAGAAGCATGACGCGTGTCATCGGGCCAACTCCACCGGGATTGGGAGAAAGCCAACCGGCGACCATTTCGACCCCCGGGGCAACATCTCCGGCGATCTTGCCGTCGCACCTGGAGACCCCCACGTCAACGACTGCGGCGCCGGGCCGTACATCCTCAACGCCAATCAGGTTCGGGACGCCAGCTGCCGCGATGATGACATCCGCCGCTCGAAGTTCCTCTGAGAGGTCCCTGGTTCCCGTGTGACAGAGGATTGCCGTTGCCCCCACCGTCCTCTGCCCCAGCATGAGGCCGAGGGGACGGCCCGTGGTCAAACCACGGCCCACCACGCAGACTCGGGCTCCTCTGAGCTCAACCCCGCTCTCACGAAGCAGCTCAATGATCCCCTTGGGCGTGCAGGGCTCCGGGGCGTCTGAAACCCCGTTGATATCGGCAACCAGCAGGCCCAGGTTATAGGGGTGGAGGCCGTCGGCATCCTTACGGGGATCCATAGCCTGAAGCACCGCTGCTTCATCAATGTGATCAGGCAAGGGAAGCTGGACGATAAACGCGGTGCAGAGCGGGTTTGCATTCA
>CAMFDH010000022.1 GCA_945949035.1 uncultured Actinomyces sp. | reverse complement strand
TCCATCCTGACGCCACCGCAGCAGGAAGCGCCCCCCTCTTTCACCCCGGCTCGTTCTGCCCCGGCGCCCGCGGTTGCTCCCGTGCGTGTTCAACCCGTGCAGCCAGCTGTTGAACCCACCCTGATTGCCGCCCCCATGCCCGTGGCCTACGCGCCAGCACGCAAGGTTCAGCAGTCTCCCGTAGCAC
Organism: uncultured Actinomyces sp.; assembly: GCA_945949035.1. GTDB lineage: Bacteria > Actinomycetota > Actinomycetes > Actinomycetales > Actinomycetaceae > Scrofimicrobium. The sequence goes on along the minus strand of CAMFDH010000022.1, from coordinate 11,305 downwards.
CGGCTCAGGCGCCCACCTCGCGGTACGGCAACTCCGGAGCCGGCTCTCCACCCTCTACTCCCCGGCCGCCCCAGAATTCTGGGTCCTCAGCGCCGCGTCCCCGCAAAACCGGTTCGACCAAGCGCAGGGTCCTCACCACCCTGGCCGTCGTCCTCGTCATCCTGATCGCGTGGCCCAGCTTCCTGGTGTGGAACACCAACTCGGGAATGGAGCGGGTTGAGGCGACCTCAACCTCGGCTGACACCCGGGGTACCACCTACCTGTTTGCGGGATCAGACTCCCGTGAGGGGTGGAACCCGGATGACCCCACAGAGGGACAGCGCTCAGACTCAACCATCCTGGTCCACAAGGCTCCCAACGGACAGGCCTCAATGGTCTCCCTCCCCCGCGACTCCTATGTCAATATTCCGGGCTACGGGATGTCAAAGCTGAACGCGGCGTTCGCCTACGGCGGCCCCCAACTGCTGATCGAAACCGTAGAGGAAGCCACCGGCCTGCACGTCGACCACTACGTCCAGATCGGCATGGCCGGGGTGACCGAAACAATCGATGCCCTCGGCAGCGTGGAACTGTGCTGGGACGCCGATGTCTCCGACGAGTTCTCAGGTATGGAGTGGACCGCAGGTTGCCACCGCGTCGGTGGCGTGGAAGCCCTGGCATTCAGCCGTATGCGCTATTCGGATCCCACGGGGGACGTGGGACGACAGCAGCGACAGCGCCAGGTCATGAACGCAGTTGTCTCCGAGGCGCTGAGCCCAGCGGTGTTCATCAACCCGGTCAAGCAGTACCGGCTCTCTGAGGCCGCGGCCAATGCGCTCACCGTCGGCAACCACACCAACATCTTCAACGTCGCCCAGCTGATGCTGGCGATGCGCAAGGCCACCGCCGACGGACTGGTGGGGGTTCCCCCCATCGCCTCTGTGAACGCCTCCAACGAGGTGGGCTCGGTCATGCTGTGGGACGAGAATGCCGTCCCCCAGTTCTTTGAGAACATGGCGAACGGCACTCTGACCCAGGCCGATATGAACCAGATCGGCGACTAGGACTCAGCTACTCGGTGGGAACCTTGACCGGCTTCTTGCCAGCCTGATTCGCGTCCCAGGCAGACTGCAGAATGTCTTCCAGACCAAACTGGGCCTGGAAGCCCATGTCTGCCTCAATGCGTGAGGAGTCGGCGACCAGGTAGGCCGGATCACCTGCGCGGCGTCCCGCGACCTCAACCGGGAAGTCCCAACCCGAAATATCGCGGATCCCCTGCACGACCTCAAAGACCGATGAGCCGGTTCCCGTGCCCACGTTGTAGGCCGGGTGCTGCGCGCGGCCGTCCCGCAGGGCGTCGAGGGCGAGCAGGTGCGCGTTGGCCAGGTCCATGACGTGGATGTAGTCGCGCACGCAGGTGCCGTCAGCGGTGTCGTAGTCATCCCCGAAAACAACCGGATCCCTACCGGCGCGCAGGCGGTTGAGAATGATCGGCACCAGGTTTAGGGCCGCCGGATCCTCCAGGTCAGCCCAGCCCGTCCCAGCCGCATTGAAGTAGCGCAGGGCGATGCTCTTCAGCCCCCAGGCCGTCGCGCAGTCAGCCAGCATCCACTCACCGATCAGCTTGGTTTCGCCGTAGGGGTTGATCGGCTTCTTCGCCACGTCCTCGGTCACCATGTCCACGTCCGGCAGTCCGTAGACCGCAGCGGAGGAGGAGAAGATCATCTCGTGAACGCCAGCGTCGAACATGGCGCGCAACAGGTTGGCGAGGCCGCCAATGTTCTGGTGGTAGTAGGTCGCCGGACGTTCCACCGACTCGCCAACCTGCTTCTTGGCAGCGAAATGAATGACAGAGTCGACATCCTTGTCAATCATGAGGTCGGTGAGGACGCGGTAGGCCGCATCACTAGCCAGATCAATCTCAACCAGCTGCGCATCACCAATGCGAGATGCCGAGCCGGTCGACAGGTCATCGACAACAATGACCTCCTCGCCGCGTTCCTGCAGCAGGCGGACAACGTGTGCGCCGATGTAGCCGGCGCCGCCTGTAACCAAAATGCTCATGCTTCTATTTCTTTCTTCTCTCGGGGGACTTCGAGGTCCTTAAAATCTGCGGGTCTTACGGCTTACTGAGACGATCGGGGCCCGGGGCAAAACAAGGTTGGGGTCAAAGTTGGCCGGGATAGCCGGCAGAGACACGGTGAATACGGTGGGATTGCGGGAGGAGAGCTCAAGGCGCGCCCCCATCGACTTGGCCAGATCCTTGGCCAGTGCCAGGCCGATACCGGAGGAGCCGTGGCTGGAGAAGCCCATGTCAAAGATCTCCGCGGCAATCTCGGGGTCAATCCCGTTGCCCTCATCTGAAACATCCAGCAGAACCGCGCGCGAAGAACCTGCCTTGCGGGTCTTCACCACCGTCGTTCCCCGGCCGTAACGCAGGGAGTTCTCGAGGAGAATCGCCAGGATCTGCGCCAGCTTCCCCTCTTCAGCCAGAACCAGCTGCGCCGCCTCATCAATGAAGAGCAGTGAGCGTCCCGCCTGGGTGAACTGCGGTTCCCACTCTTCCCGCTCCGTGTTGAAAACCTCCAGGACCTGAACCACCTCGGTGTTCGAGGACGAACGACGGCTGCTGTCCAGCAGGTCATTGACCACGGTGGTGAGGCGCTCAACCTGGCCGAGGGCGGCCTCGGCCTCCTCCTGAATCTCTGCTTCGGAAGAGACCATCTGGATCTCTTCCAACCTCATCGACAGCGCCGTGAGGGGGGTTCGCAACTGGTGGGAGGCATCCGCGGAACGCTGCCGCTCGGCCGCCAGGCGTCGCGCCATCTTCTCGCCCGTTCGCACCAGCTCTTCCTGAACGAGGTCGATCTCTTCGATTCCCGAGGGTTTGACCTGAGCGCGAACCTGTCCCGACCCAATCTGCTCCGCCTGGGCGGCCAGGTAAATGAGTGGGGCGGACAGGCGCCGGGCCATGACATTCGCCAGGTACCAGGCGAGCAGGACCGACAGCAGGACCCCCACCAGAATCAGCACTTCAACCACAATTAGTTGACGCAGGGCCTTATTGGCACTGACTTCAGTCTCAACCCGAACCCCCTGGGAGGAGGTGTAGGTCGCCTTGATGACGGGTCCACCGTGAGGCTCCCCCGAGACGACCTTGTAGCGCCCGGGCAGCGTGACGACGACGTAGGCATCCGCCTGGCCCTCTCCGGCACTGGCCCATGCAGAGACTACCGACTGCGTGACGAAGTCGTTGTCATTGAGTCGCCGGTCCACAGCTCGAGCAACCGTCTGGGTGCGAACCTCAACCGCCAGCTCGTTGGTGTTCCATACCAGCACCCCGGCCATGATGGCAGCGGGGACACCGAGGACGAAGATGACGGCGAGCACCGCCGTCATAATCATCCGGGTGGCCCTGCGGCGCATAGTTGACCTGCCTCAGTTGGTTATCTGTTCCAGGCCGAACTCTACTCTTCGAAACGGAAGCCCAGGCCCCGCACCGTCGTGATGTAGTGGGGGTCGTTAACGTTGTCCCCCAGCTTCCGACGCAGCCACGAGATGTGCATGTCCAGGGTCTTGGTTGAACCCAGGGGATCCTGCGCCCAGACCTCTTTCATCAAGTCGTCTCGCGACACCATGTTGCCGGACTCTTTGACGAGGACGCGCAACAGCTCAAACTCGCGGGCCGTCAGCGACAGCTCACGGTCCCCAACGTAGGCGCGGTGGGCGGGAATATCGACCCGGACATCCTGGGCCGTCAGTTCGCCGTCAGCACTTTCGCCGCCGCCCCTGCGCAGCAGGGCACGAACACGCGCCAGCAGCTCAGCCAAACGGAACGGCTTGGTGACGTAGTCATCGGCTCCGGCGTCGAGGCCGATCACCATGTCGGCTTCATCGGTGCGTGCGGTCAGGATGAGGATGGGGGTTTCGAGGCCGCGGCGCCGAATCTCCCGTGCTACGTCCAGACCATCCATATCGGGCAGTCCCAGGTCAAGAACAACTAGGTCAGCTTCCTCTACCTCAGACAAGCCACCCGAGGCGGTGCCGTGCGAACGCACGTCATAACCCTCACGCCCAAACGCACGGGCGAGAGGTTCAGCAATAGCAGGGTCATCTTCGATGAGAAGTACTGTAGTCATGGCTAAAACACTACCCCTCTTTATGAAGTCTTGCACCTCTCTTTACCATTGAGTCGCGGTTTGGTAACGAAACATCACCCAAGCCGTGACCCTTTAGCGTGCAGCCCCCGGTCCAGTGGTGCGAATATCCCGCTTCCCAGGGTCCAGTTTCTTCAGTCCTGCGCCAGGCCGTTCCTTTGGCGAGTGATCGGATCTGCCCTCAACCGGCACAATCAGCTCCTGGGCAGCATCTACCCCACCGACCTTGACCTGCAGCGCAGGATCAAGCGTCCTCTTGACGAGGGCGAGGGCGATCGGTCCCATCTCCCAGTGGCGCGCCACCGAGGTGAGGACGCCGACCTGGCGCCCGTTCAGTTCCACCGCCGTCCCCGGAGCGGGCAGTGACTCTGCCGATCCGTCCAGCTGCAGGAAAACCAGTCTGCGTGGAGGGCGTCCCAGGTTGATAATCCTTGCCACCGATTCCTGACCGCGATAGCAACCCTTTTCAAGGTGAATGGCGGTGCGCATCCAGTCCAGTTCCGCGGGTAGGGCACGGTCGTCGACCTCGCTACCCCGCAGGGGGCGCCACGCCGCGACCCTGGTCGCCTGCGCCGCAAACATGCCGACCGGTTGCATCGGGGGCAGCACTGCTCCCCCCTCTGTCACCCCACCGCTGAGCAGCAGCTCAAGCAGTTCATCGACCTCGGCTACCGGAACCGTAAAGAGCCGGAACCCGGCGTTGCGTCCCGGGTGAACCCCCGTGAAGTAGCGGGCTCCGCCCACCGCAACCTCGGGCCACGGGTCTGTCCAGGTCCGTCCCCCAAGCTCTGTCACCTTCTGTGAGACGACCTCTGCCGCCGCCTCGTTCTGGTTGCTGGTGAGGACGGTGGCGAACGACTGGCTGCGGTCCGTCACCTCAACCCGAAGCATGAACTGCATCGACTTGAGGAACGCGGCCAAATCAGCGGCGAACCGGGGTTCGGTCAGCAGCCACAGGGTTTCCCCGTCATCGGTGGCGGCAAACTGAAACTCGACGTGACCCTGCGGGTCAAGCAGCAGTCCCTCTGCCGATTCACCGGGCTGCAGTTCCGTCAGAACCTGCGAGGCAAGAGTTGTCAGCCAGGTCAGTCGATCGGGTCCAGAGACGGTGACGAGGCCGATGGGGCCCAGGTAGGTGAAACCCCGCCCGGCCTCAAACCCCTCCTGCTCATCAGCCGGCCAGCCGTAGTGCAGGGGCAGTCCCAGCCAGGCACCGTCCTCGGCAACGACCGTCTTGTCGGTGACGAGGGCACTTGGTAAACCTGTCATCTCAGTCATCGGCCACATCGTTCGCTGAGGCCGTGCGCTGCAGGCGCCCGGTCATCTCGGTGACAAACTCACCGCTTGCGGGCATCGATTCGTTAGCCCACATCAGCTCGCCGCCCACCAGGCCGTACATGCGAGAGAAGTGGTCAATCTCGACTGCCCTTGGGGCGCGGACCAGGGCGTCCGAAGCCAGCTGGATGCGCGGTCCCATAGCCACACCGGCCCAGAGAACCGAGAAGCCCCTGGTGTCAGAGCCAACAACACGCAGCTCGCGGGGTTCGTCCTCGCCGGCGGGAACCACAGCCAGCGGGGTGTCAACCGACCAGTAGGTCGTCTCCTCCCCCAGCAGCTCGCCGGGGCGGATCTTGTCCAGGCCCTGCGCGGCGGTCCACATCGGGTCAAAGTCGCCCTCAAGTTCACCCATGTAGGTGCGGATGCTCATGCGCATCTGCTCCCCCACGATGACCGCTTCGATGTCCTGAAGGATGGCAGCAAAGTTGAAGTCTGCTTCGTCCCCAGCAGCGGGTGAGTCAGCAGTGGATTCTGCCGGAGAGGCCGGAACGGCGACCGTTCCCCAGCCTTGCCAGCGGCCCAAAAGCCAGGCCAGAGAACTAAGTTTCAGCGGAAGATCCGAGGGAATTTCAAACATTCCTCAATCGTAGCGACTTCCCAGCCGCGGGTCACCGGGGCTTTCTGCGGGCTTAAGCGCGGGCCCTCCCAAAAAGCCAGTTGGCTACGATTGGTCCTGACAACGCCCACGAACGTTTGCAGGAGGCAGCATGTCTTTCCTATCCGATGAACTCCTAGCCCAGATCCACTCTCGGGCCGCGCAGTACGACGCAGAGAATGTCTTCCCCCAGGAGGATTACGACGAACTTCGCGACGCAGGCTACCTCGCCGCCTTTGTTCCGAAGCAGTACGGGGGCGCCGGCCTCAGCCTGAACGAAATCGCGGCTGAGCAAACCCGCCTTGCCAAGGCCGCCCCGGGCACCGCCCTCGGCATCAACATGCACCAGATCATCGTGGGGCTGGGCCGCTACCTGGTCCGCGCCGGCCTGGCGCAGGGCGAGCAGATCCTTCGTGACGCCGCCGACGGTCACCTCTTCGGCTTCGGCATTTCCGAACCCGGCAACGACCTGGTGCTCTTCGGTTCCATCACGGAGGCCCGCCCCGACGGCGAGGGCGGCTACACCTTCTACGGCACCAAGGTCTTCACCTCGCTCTCTCCCGCCTGGACCCGCCTGCTGACCTTTGGTGCTGACACAACCAGCGAGGACGCCCCCAAGTCGGTCTTTGCCATCCTGCACCGAGACCGCGGCGGGGTCGACATCAAGGACGACTGGCACGTCCTCGGCATGCGCGCCACCCAGTCGAACACCACGGTTCTGAATGGCGCGCCCGCCGGGGCCTCCCAGATTCTCGGTCGCATCACCCCGGGACCCAGCCTGGACCCCGTCATCCTGGGGATCTTCTCCCACTTTGAGATCCTGCTGGCCGCCACATACACCGGGGTCGGGCTGCGCGCTATCGAGGTGGCGGTGGAACACGTCAAGAAGCGCCGCTCGCTGATGAACCAGACCGTTTACGCCAACGACCCCGCGATTCGCTGGCGCCTGGCCGAGGCCGCCCTTCTGATGGATGCGGTCGGCCCGCAGATCCGTGAGCTCGCGACCCTGGTCGAATCGGATGAGGAACCCAGCCTGGCTTGGCTGCCCCGCTTCTCCGCCGTGAAGAACGCAGCCTCGGAAGCTTCACTCCGTTCCGTCGAGCAGTGCATCCGCGCCTGCGGCGGCTCCTCCTACTACGACAAGAACGAACTGTCCCGCCTCTACCGCGATGTCCTGGCCGGCCTCTTCCAGCCCTCTGATCAAGAGTCCCTGCACGGCGCCTGGGCCAACATGCTGCTGGGCCCCATCGAGAAGTAGTGACAACCGATCAGGGCCCCCGGGGAGCCATCCACGTCGTCGGAGCTGTCATCATCCGTGATGGCAAGATTCTCTGCGCCCAGCGGTCCCCTCAGATGGACCACTCGGGTCTGTGGGAGTTCCCCGGGGGCAAGGTCGAAGCCGGTGAAAGTCCCCGGGAGGCACTGCGCCGCGAACTGGTCGAAGAGCTGCGTTGCGTCGCCGAGGTCGGGGAGCAACTGGAGTCAACGACACACCGCTACGACTTCGCAACAATCACACTGACGACCTTTTTCTGCAGGCTTGTCGAGGGCGAACCGCGCCTCACCGAACACTCAGAAATCCGCTGGATGACGCCGGAAACCCTCGATGTCCTGCCGTGGGCGCCAGCGGATATTCCGGCCGTTCGCAAGCTGCAACACACCCTGGTTTCTACCCGTTAGTTCCGGGCTTGCACTACAATGGCTAGTGACGTCGGGTCCGTTGCCCCGGGCTCCAATTTCAGCCGCTTCGAGCGGCCCTGTCGCCGACAGGCGCATGGGCCCGACGTCATCAATCCTCTTCCCTGATCAAGGTTGCAGCCCTCGGCGCGGCCTCGACACTCAGGACCACTCCCTCCCTCACCCGCAGTTCTGCCTGCCAGGTTTCCGGGGTGGCGTTAAAGATCACCAGGACACCGCGACCAGCCGTTCCGTCCTCGTAACCCTCACCATCGACGTGCATGGCAATCACTCCGGGCCGGTCCGCACCGCCTTCACCGGTGGGCAGGAAACGTAGTCGCCCGCGGATCTCAGCGGCAGAACCCAGGGTTAGCAGCGGCTCATTCGCCCTCGTCCTCAGCAACTCCAGGGACTGCTCACGGCACGTCTCCATCGCCGCGGCATCGGGACGCAGCTGCTCCATTTCAAGTAGCGGCGCCATGTGCGACCAGTACTCAGCATTGCGGCCCGCGCTGGGAAGACCGCGGCCAAACTGGCTGCGCTGACCCGTCCAGTCGATGGCGTTGAACCAGTCCCCCGAGTTGTAGGAGTCACGGTCAAGGGACTTCGACCTCATCATCTCGGTGCCGGAAGCCCAGAAGGCCACCCCCTGGCCGAGGGCGACGGTGGCGTTGGCCAGAACCTGGGCTCGCACCCGGTCCTCCATCGAGGTCTTGACGGGCAGCTTCCAGATCGATGAGTCATAGAGCGACTCATCATCATGGGCCTCTACGTAGTTGACGCACTCCGAGGGCTCCTCGGCAAAAGCCGCATCCTGACCCGCGTAATCAATGTCCTGGGACAGCACAGTCCCCGAGCCATCAGACAGGGGCAGCGGGTAGTCGCGGATGGCGCCGATCAGACTGATCTTCACCAGGTCCATGAGGCGGTAGAGCTCTGCCTGAGCTGCCGCCTCAGCGCCCTCGTCCCCCAGATTCTGGGCTTCATTCGGATCAACCAGCAGACCGGTGGCGAACCCCTGGCGTTCACTGTGGTTGTCGTCCATCGGGTTTCCCCCGCGAACCGCGTCCCTCAGGCGGTCGTTGAAGACCCCGATGCCGCTGCCGCCAATGTTCTTCTGGGTAGCCTGAATGAACAGGACATCATCGGCGACCTCACCAAAGTTCCACCCCTCGCCATAGAGGTAAACAGAGCGGCCGTCCACCCCGTCCTCCTCAACCGTCAGGGTGTCGAGGGCTGCGTGAACCGCCAGCATGTTCTGCAGCGAATGGTGCCCCATCAGGTCGAAGCGGAAGCCGTCAATGCGGTAGTTCAGGACCGCGTCAAGAATGGCGTCGACCATGAGCTTCTGCGCCATGCGGTGCTCGGTGGCGACGTTGGGGCAGCAGGTTGAAGTCTCGACCTCACCCGCGGGGCTGAGGCGGTGGTAGTAGCCGGGGACAATCTTGTCGAGGACGGAGTCGCGGCACTGTCCCCCACCGAAGGTGTGGTTGAAGACCACATCCTGCACGACGCGCAGACCCAGGCCGTGCAGGGCCTCGATCATCTCGCGGTACTCCAGGGTGCGGCCCCCGCCGTACTGGTTCTCCTCAGTGGCGTAGGAGCCCTCCGGGGTCATCCAGTGCGCCGGATCGTAACCCCAGTTGAAGCCATCCTGGTTCGCCACCGCGCCAACCGCAGCCTGCTGCAGGCGCGAGGAGCGCGACCAACCCGGAACCTGTTCCAGAAGCTCCTCGTTCTCAGGCAGCAGCGCGATCCCCTTTACCTCGGGAACCCGCTGCTCAGAGCGGATCTCAGGAATCGACCCGGTGGCGATGTCATAGGTGGGCAGCAGGTGCAACGTGGTGATCCCCGCGGTGACCAGGTCCCGCAGGGCGCGGACCCCGGCACTGTCGCGCTCCAGGAAGGCGCGGTAGGTGCCGCGAATCTGTTCGGGAACACTGCTGTCCCAGATGGAAAAGTCCCTCACGTGTAGCTCGTAGATGGACTGAGCAGCAGAGTTACGTAGCTCTGCTACGCGGGCACTACCCCAGCCCCTCGGTATCCATCGCTCCCGGTCCCGGTTGAGGACGACGGACTTGGTTGAGTCCGGACTGAGGCCCACCGAGTAGGGATCGGTGACCCGGTTCGTCACCAGGGAACCCAGGGCAGGCACGTAAACCCGCACCTCCCACAGGTAGGGACGGTCCTCCCAGTCGGCCTCGCCCTCAACCGACCACACCCCGTTGTCGTCCCGCACCGCCGGAATCAGCACGGCATCAGAGCCAGAGCCCAGCCGCAGCTGCACATTCTGCGCCGTCGGCGCCCCCAGCCTCAGGACCGGGATCTCGCCGGACCACGTCACTCCCAGGGTCTCCGCAGAAGCGCCGGGGTAGAGATCGTCAAGGACCCTGGCGATCTGGATGCCGCTGCGGGCCAGGACCCGGCCGTGACGCACCAGTTCCAGACGCAGCGGTCCGCGCAGGATCTCGGCTGCTTCCTCACGACTCAGCTGCCGGCCTCCCGGTCCCTCAAGATTGAGGGCCAGGTAGTCGGCGTGGTGGGTCCGCAGGTCCAGGTCCCGCAAAGAGTCCGCAAGCGGCCCGGACCGGATCGTCACCTCCGGGTGGTTCTGTAGGCGGTAGGTCGCCCCCACCCGCGTCTTGGTGAGGGGGAACGCCATGGTGGACCGATCCAACCACAACGCCCACTCACCGTCACCACCACAACCACAGTTTTCCCCGGCGTGCGTCATTGCGTTCCTTCCCAGCTGCTCTACCGAACGATTGCGGCGTCCCGCGCCTGCCCCACCCCGATGGTGGAGATACGGCAACCCACCTGCTCTTCAATGAAGGTGACGTAGTCGCGGGCCTCCGTGGGAAGGTCCTCGAAGCGACGCACCCCGGAGATATCTTCCTTCCACCCCGGCATCTCGCGATACACGGGAACGGCTCGCGCGAAGTCGCGCTGCAGGACCGGCATTTCCTCCATGAAGACCCCGTCGACCTCATACCCCACCGCCACCTGGATGGTGTCGTAGGTGTCGAGGACGTCGAGCTTGGTGAGGGCGATGTCGGTGAGACCGTTGACCCGGCGCGCGTAGCGCAGGATGACGAGGTCGAGCCAGCCCACCCGGCGCGCCCGCCCGGTGGTGACGCCGTACTCTCCGCCGAGGTCGCGCAGGTGTTCGCCGTCCTCGCCGTGCATTTCGGTTGGGAACGGTCCCGAACCCACGCGGGTGGTGTAGGCCTTCGCCACCCCGATGACGCGATCGATCAGAGTCGGACCGACGCCAACTCCGGCCAGCGCCCCCGCCGCAATCGCGGTCGAGGAGGTGACGTAGGGGTAGGTGCCGTGGTCGATGTCCAGCATGGCTGCCTGACCGGCCTCAAACAGCACGGTATCTCCGGCCTCGAGGGCGTTGTTGACCAGCAGTGAGGTGTCGACGATGCGCGGTTCGATGCGCCTGCCGTACTCCACCAGGGTTTCAACAATAGAGTCGATCTCGAAGTCCTTCTTGAAGTCGTCGGGAATCTGCTCTTCAGAGAAGCCACGCAGCTTCGATTCAACGTTAAAAGTG
>CAMFDH010000021.1 GCA_945949035.1 uncultured Actinomyces sp. | reverse complement strand
TGGTGGAGGCGCGTCAGATCAGGCCCACCGTCACCCAAATTCTGCAGGGCGTCAGTGTTGACAACCTTCGTGAAGCACACCGCCGGATCGAGCTGGGCCACACCGTGGGGAAAATCGTCCTCGTGCGTGACGACGTTCCCACCCAGGGGCTAGTTCCACGCAACTTCAAGGTCGGGTGAAGCGAAATTCGTGAGACAGATCGCGTTGTCCGGGCTCCGTGGACTAGGGTTCAACTCGTGATCAAAATGCACAGCTTCGGTTGGTGGCCGGCCCGTTAGGCCGCTCACCGCTGACGGCCGCCCGAAAGAGGCAGGCTTGCATTCCTAGGGTGACTTTCAAGCGGCAGGTTCCGCAAATCAGTTAGGACACCCACGATGAACCAAGTTTCATTTGCGCACAACCCCGACCACGTCGAGCGCGCCGCTGACCCCGCATTGCCGAATGCGGTGCAGAAGCTACTTCGTGAAGACTGCACGGAGCCGATTGCCATAATCCGTCGGCAGGCATCGAACACTGCCTTGGTGTTGACCGGTGAGGTCGGAGCGGCACCCCTACTGGCTGATATTCCCCTCGAGGGTGGCGATGTGCTCGCGCTGGTTCCCTACCACCAGATTCGCGAGCGAAGCTGGGAGGCTCAGCAGGGCTTTGAGGAACTCCTCTACCTGCGGGTCAGCGAACGTTGGGAAGTTCCACTCACTGCCTTGACCGAGCTTCTCCCCGCCGAGCCTCCCGCGACAGAGGACATAGGTTTCGCGATGACAGATGAGGCCTACGCGGAGGAGGTGGGCGCCATAATCCGTGATGAGATCGGTCGTGGTGAGGGTGCCAACTTTGTCATCCGCCGGGACTACCGGGCCCATACCGATGCCCCAGTGCGAAGCACTGTCCTCTCCTGGCTGCACCAACTTCTCGTTCATGAGGCCGGCGCATACTGGACTTTCGCCTGGGTCGGCGCCGGGGTTGCCTGTGCGGGGGCTTCTCCAGAGCGCCATGTTTCGGCCGAGGACGGCACCGTCCTCATGAATCCAATCTCGGGGACTTTCCGCCACCAGCCAGAGGCCCCGACCGTGTCATCGCTGCTCGAGTTCCTGGGCGACCGTAAAGAGTCTGAGGAACTCGTAATGGTCGTTGACGAAGAGCTGAAGATGATGTCGGCGGCCTGTCCTGAGGGAGGGGTTATGAGGGGGCCCTACCTGAAGCCAATGACCAGGGTGACCCACACCGAGTATCTCCTCGAGGGCAAGTCCAGCCTTGACCCACGTGAGATTCTGCGACTGACCATGTTTGCGCCGACGGTGATCGGCTCTCCGATGGAAAGTGCCTGTCGGGTGATCGCTCGCCATGAGACTAGCCCGCGCGGTTACTACTCAGGCGTTCTAGCACTGTTTGAGGATGGCCCGGCAGGCTACCGGCTTGATGCCCCGATTCTGTTGCGAACCGCGTTCATCAACGAGGACGGGGACATCACGGTCTCAGCGGGGGCGACCCTGGTGCGCCACTCCGACCCCGCAAGTGAGGCCCAGGAGACGAGGGCCAAAGCGAGTGGAATGCTCACAGCCCTCGGGTTACTTTCGAGGTCGCCGGGAAGCGGGGTCGGAACCCCGTCCTCATCGCCCACAGCAGGCATGGTCGAACTTCCAGAAGTTCAAAGGGCGCTGCAGCTGCGCAATCGTGACCTGGCACCCTTCTGGAGGGACGAGCAGTCAACAGAACACATGTTTAGTGGGCGCGTACTTCTGGTTGACTGCGGGGATGACTTCACACAGATGCTGGCTCATCAGCTCCGCCATCTTGGACTAGAAGCCAAAATCGTGCCCTGGTTTGAGGTGACTGGGAACGAGGACGTGGATCTCGTCGTCTTTGGACCCGGTCCTGGTGACCCAACGGACGAGGCCGATCCCCGCGTGGTACGAGTGGGTGATCTCATCGCGCAGCGTGTTCAGAGCGAGCAGCCAACTATCGCAGTCTGCTTCTCACACCAGATCCTTGCTCTCCGGGCAGGACTTCCCCTCGAGATCCTCGAGCATTCACGCCAGGGACTTCCCCTGCGTGTGTCGATCCTTGGTGAGGAGGGGCTGATTGGCTTCTACAACACCTTTGCTGCGGTGGCACCCAATGGTTCGCTGACACCTGTACTCGGCCTCGAAGTTGAGTCAGATTCCGAGTCGCAGGTGGTCACGGCGCTCATCGGGAAGCACGTCGTCGGAGTCCAGGGTCACCTCGAATCCGTGCTCTCCTATGACGGCTTCACCACGCTGGAGCGCGTAGTGGCCCATGTACTTGGGTAGGGTTGAGGTTGGTTCAAACCGGGTGAGGGGCGGAGGGTAGCGATGCTAGACGTTGGCACAGTGGCAGAGTGGATGCGCCAGTGGTATCCACACGAAACCGCGGAGTCTTGGGATCGAGTCGGACTGATTGTCGGCTCAAGGTCGCAGCCCGTCTCGAAGATTCTGCTTGCCGTCGATCCAGTCGAGGCCGTCGGAGAACAGGCGCGGGACCTGGGTGCCGAGATGATCATCACGCATCACCCGCTTTACCTCAGGGGAACGTCTTTCCTTTCGGAGGACGACACCAAGGGGCGCCTTGTGAGCGGCCTAATTCGTTCGAATACAGCGCTGCTGAACGCCCACACCAACGCGGACGTTGCGGTGGATGGGGTAGCTCAGGCGCTCGCGGATCTCCTGGGGGTGCTCGACACGGAGCCAATGACGCGAACGATCACCGATCAGAGCATTGGTCTTGGGAGAGTCGGTACTTTGGCAGAGCCGATCTCGCTGCGCCAGTTTGCAGGTGAGGTCGCACGAAAGCTCCCGGCCGGACCCAGCGGCATTCTTGTGGGCGGGGACTTGGACAGAGTGATCTCTCGCGTGGCGGTCTCCGGTGGTTCGGGGGACTCGTTCCTCGACCTCGTCAAGAGCCTAGAGGCAGACGTCTACGTCACCGCGGATCTGCGTCACCACCCGGCATCGGAACACCTTGAGGACGATGGCCCGGCGCTTATCTGTGGCTCTCACTGGGCCACTGAATGGCCGTGGCTACCGGTTTTGGCCCGCAGACTCACAGACAGGGCTGCTGCCGAAGGATTCCAGCTTGAGGTCGTGGTCTCCGAGATCTGCACAGAGCCCTGGGCGCTGCACATGTCCACCTCGGGCCCAACTACCGGCCCCAATACCCTGTAAACCACCCAGAATCTGACAGATGTACAACGAGGAGAGCCCGGCGTGAGAGTAGAGCATACAGACCAGATCAAACTTCTAAGACTGCAGGAGGCAGATCTTCGTATCTCTCGGTTGGGGCACCAGATGGCGTCCAACCCCCTTCACAGTAAGCTGCAGGAGTTGGCAGGAAGAGCCGATGACCTGCGCCGTTCCGTTGTGGCACAGAAGGTGGACCTGGCCGACCGTCAGAGACACATTGATAATGTCGAGGGCGAGGTCTCCAAGGTCGAGCAACGTCGACGAGTTCAACAGGAGCGTCTCGATTCCGGCAAGGTCGGCATTCGTGACATGAGTGCAGTTGAGCATGAGATTAAAAAGATTGTTGAGCGCAAAGAGCAGCTCGAACTTGAGGTCCTTGAACTTCAGGAGGAGCTTGAGAAGCGTGAGGCATTTCTAGAGAAGACTGAAGCTGCTGCGCTAGCACTGGCCCAGGATGAAGCTCAAACCAGGGAACAGCTTGTTGCTGAAGCCGGGGTTCCCGCAGCCGAGCTCGAAGAAGCCCAGGCTGAGGCAGAGATGCTTCGGCGTTCCCTGCCCGAGGCTGTCATCGACGAGTACGACCACTTCAGGCAGCGCACGGGTGTTCTGGCGGTCTTGAGGTTCGAAGACGGGCGGCTTGTCAATGCTCCTATCGAACTCACAATGGAGGAGCTTGGGTCTCTGGTGCGTGCCCCTGAGGACGAACTTTGGGAGTCCGAAGACTGGGGCTACCTTGTGGTTCGGGTCTAGCGAGCCACCGTCAAAGTGAGCTGAAGTGTGGTGGTGAGTTGGCCGATACGCCGGGTTCTGTTAGCACGATGAACCACCGTGCCGGCAACCATTCATCTAGGACTTGCGTTACCGCAAGTCTCAAGCGGTCTACCCGAAGGTAAGGAGCGGGCAGCTCCGGCCTTCTGCTTGACCTTGCACCAAGTGGGGTTTACCAAGCCAGCCAGGTCACCCTGGCTGCTGGTGCGCTCTTACCGCACCGTTTCACCCTTACCAGTTCCCCGATTAGATCGGGAAGCTGGCGGTCTGTTTTCTGTGGCACTTTCCCGCGGGTCGCCCCGGGTGGCTGTTAGCCACCACTTTGCCCTGAGGTGCCCGGACGTTCCTCGTGAACCGGGTCTATAACCCGGTCCCCGCGGCTGCCTGGCCAACTCACCGAAGGTAACTCTACAGTGCCCCGCAACTAGAGGAGTTTCGTGAGGATGGCGCGTTGTGCTTTTCGTTTGGCGTAGGGCGGGTACTTCACAGCGGGATCAACCCGTGTGGAATGGTAGAAAACTCCCCGGGCATTCGTGAAGGTTTCGAATCCGTGACGGCCGTGGTACTTGCCGAAACCGGAGTTACCTGTCCCACCGAAGGGAAGCTCGTGGATCATTGGTTGAACCGTCGCGTCGTTGACACAGGCATCGCCGGAGTCAGTTCGTGTCAAGATCTCTTCGGCTATCTCCATCTCACCTGTGAAGACATAGAGTCCCAAAGGTGCTGGCCGGGCATTGACCCAGTCAATGACGTCTTCGACGGAACCGATCTCAATCACCGGGAGGATGGGACCGAAGATCTCCTCCTGCATGAGGGCGGAGTCAAGGTCGGGTTCGGTGATGATGGTGGGGGAGACATAGAGGTCGTCCTCGTCCGTGTACCCACCGTGAACGACGGTGCCGTCGCTCAGGTACTCCCTGAGCCTCTTGAAGTTGGCCTTGTTGACGATTCGACCAAAATCAGGACTGGCCTGTGGGTCAGCCCCATAGAACTCGCGGATAGCCGCCCCTAACTCATGAAGCAGCTGGTCCTTGACTTCTGGCCAAACCAATACGTAGTCGGGAGACGTGCAGACCTGTCCTGCATTCATGAAGCGACCGAAGGCGATTCGACGCGCGGCAACTTTGATGTCGGCAGAGCTGTGAACAACGGTGGGGTTCTTGCCTCCCAGCTCGAGGACGCACGGTGTGAGGTTCCTGGTAGCACCCGCGTAGATGATCCTCCCCACCCGGGGGCTCCCGGTGAAGAAAATGAAATCCCAGTTCTGCTCGAGGAGCTCTTCAGCCACGTCGGCCCCACCGGTCTCGACCGCAAGTTCGGACGGGTGGAAATACCTTGCAACCAGTCCCGCCAGGACTTCAGCAGAATGTGGGGCCACCTCGGAGGGTTTGATGACCACGGTGTTTCCTGCCGCCAGCGCCGCAATAGCGGGACCCAACGTGAGCATGTAGGGCTCGTTCCAGGCTCCGATAACCAGCGCAACTCCGAAGGGATCCCTGCGGACACGAACCTTGCCTGGCTGCCAGACGGGAGAGAGTGGCTCATGTTCCGGCTTCATCCACTGGTCTAGGTTCCGCAGTGCATAGCGGGCTTCCCGTACCGTGTACTCGACATCAATGAGGTCGGAATCGGTTTGGTTGCGACGAAGGTCCAGTTCTAGTCCTCGGTGCATGGCCTCGCGGTTCTCATCGACCATGCGGATAATGGTCTCGAGCTTTTCGCGCCGCCACGCGGCACTGCGGGTCGACCCAGTCTTAAAGTGGGTGCGCTGCATCTGGACGAGTGCGGAGATGCGTCTCTGCTGCTCGCCTTGAGGTGCCAACATGGGTTACCTGGGAAGGGCTTCTGGCTGGATCCCCCGGACCTGTTGGTCTGCGTAGACAGCAGCTCCGACAATACCCGCGGTGTTTCGAAGTGCAGCGGGAACAATGGGGCAACCAAGGCTGAGGTTAGGAAGGAACTTGTCGTGCTTCTTCGATACTCCTCCGCCAACAACGAGAAGATCGGGCGAGAAGAGCATCTCTATGTGGGAGTAGTAGCGCTGGAGGCGAGCGGTCCACTCTTCCCAGCTCAGGTCCTGCTTGACACGCTGGCTAGCAGCCGCGTGGGATTCCGCATCACGACCGTCAATCTCAAGGTGGCCTAGCTCAGTGTTAGGAACCAGAATCCCGTTGTACAGCAGTGCCGAGCCAATACCGGTACCGAGCGTGGTGACGATGACCGTGCCGTCGACGCCGTTCGCCGCACCGAAGTAGTACTCAGCTACACCTGCGGCATCAGCATCGTTCAAGACCACGGCATCATGACCCGTGACCTCACGGAATAGCCTGTCGGCATTGATGCCAGTCCACGACTTATCGAGGTTGGCAATGAAGGGGATGATCCCGTGGAGGACGGGGGCCGGAACGGTGATCCCGATGGGGACATCAGCATCTGCCCCAAGCTCATCAATGATTGCCTTGCAGATCTCGGCAACAGCCTGGGGGGTTGAGTTCTCAGGGGTGTCGTGGCGAATACGCTCCCCGATGAAGACCCCCTCATCGAGATCAACTAGCGCGCCTTTGACGCCCGAACCACCAATGTCGATGCCCACTCCGACACGTGCCATTTCAACGACCTTTCTACCGCCCCACCGTTGGGGTGAAAACTTGGAAACTTCCGGCTGCAGTGAGACGTCTACCCCTGTGGTCCGTCCGACGCGGACCACAAGTCTCGGAGCCGGTGAGACAACGAAACTAGGGAAGGGTGAGAATCTCTGCGCCATCCTCAGTTACAACAATAGTGTGCTCATACTGAGCTGTCCGGCCCTTGTCCTTGGTTAGGACAGTCCACCCGTCATCCCACTGTTCCCATTCGATGGTTCCCAGGGTCAGCATCGGTTCAATGGTGAAGACCATGCCCTCTTCGATGGTGTCCGAGTACAGGGGGGCCGCGTCGTAGTGGGGAACGATGAGACCGGAGTGGAAAGCCTCTCCGACGCCGTGACCGGTATAGTCCCGAACCACCCCGTAGTCGAAACGTTTCGCGTAGGCACTGATAACCCGGCCGATGACATTGAACGGGCGACCGGGTTTAACAGCTTTGATACCGCGCATCATGGCGATCTTGGTTCGTTCCATCAGCAACTGGCTCTCTGCATCAACATTTCCAGCCCCAAACATGGCGCAGGTGTCACCGTGAACACCATCCTTGTAGGCAGTGATGTCGATGTTGACGATGTCGCCATCTTCAAGGACGCGACTGTCAGGGATACCGTGGCAAATCACCTCGTTGATAGAGGTGCAGCAGGACTTGGTGAAGCCCATATAGCCGAGGGTCGAAGGATAGGCACCGCGCGCGACTATGAACTCATGGACGGCACGGTCGATCTCATCGGTGGTGACCCCGGGTTTCACCATGGATCCGGCAAGCTCTAGGGCCTGGGCGGCAATCCGGCCGGCCTCACGGATCTTCACCACGGTCTCAGCCGACTTGATATCCGACGTAGTCACGACCTCGGGTCCATCGTGGAACATGTATTCAGGTCGCTCAATGCTGGCGGGTACCGGCAGCATTGGTGAAACCAAGCCGGGGGTAGTCGTTCCAAGCGGTGCGCGGTTGGCCCCGTTAGCTAATGCCATTTCCTACTTCCTCAAATCCATCCTTGCCGCAATCCTCAGTGTGATCACGGTTCTCTACTGCACCCGGTAGTTGTCCGGTCCCGGGAACGAACCGTCCCTGACGGCTGCAACGTACTCGGAAGCAGCTCCTTCGAGTGCCGCTCCAAGTTCGGCAAACCGGCGCACAAATGAAGGGGTCCACTCTGTCATTCCAGCCATATCAGACCAGACCAGCACCTGACCGTCACAGCGTGGTCCGGCACCGATGCCAATGGTGGGAATCCTCACTGCCCGGGTGACCTCTTTTGCGAGTTGTGCGGGAACCATCTCGAGGACGAGGGCGAATGCCCCGGCTTCTTGAAGCGCGAGGGCATCAGCCCAGAGCTTCTCTCCCTGTTCACCTCGTCCCTGCAGCCGTGGTCCCCCGAGTGCATGCTCAGACTGGGGGGTGTAGCCGAGATGGCCCATGACGGGGATTCCCCCGTCAACGAGCATTTCCACCGCGGGAACTCGCTCTGCCCCGCCCTCGAGTTTCACCGCGTGCGCCCCGGCACGCATGAGGCGCGTTGCCGACTCAAAGGCTTGAAACGGTCCTGTTTCGTAAGTGCCAAAGGGAAGGTCAGCGACAATTAGCGGTCGTTTGGTGGAGCGGGCGACAGCCCCCACGGCGCGTTCCATATCGTCGAGTGAAACTGTCAGGGTTGAGTCATGGCCGAGCATCACGTTGCCCATCGAGTCTCCGACGAGGAGCATGTCGACGCCAGCAGCCTCGAAGATCGGTGCTGTTAGTGCATCGTATGCCGTCAGCATCGTGATGGGGCGTCGTTCAGCTTTAGCCTGCATGAGATGGTGCAGACGTACCCTACTGGGTTGGTGTGTTGAAGCCATTTCTCTACCTCCGCCTCCATCTTGTCACGCCCTTCCGACAGTTTGAAATAGCGGCGCTCGTAATCATGGAGGCACTGGGTGAAGTGGGCACGGTGCGTTGATGACGGAGGGGGCAAGTAGAGTAGTGGGGTAGAAAAAACGGGTTCAAGTACGGGCCCGTCGAAGCGAAGGGACGGAAATGCCGACCACAGGCGACGCCTTGAATGCGACGCAGCTGGACCCGCGTGATGGCGATGCTATCGCTGCCTGGGCCTCCTCGGCGCAAGAGTTGATTGATGCCGCAACCACGCAGGCAGAGCTACGCGATGCAAAGAGTGAGGTCTTTGGCGACAGGTCCGCCCTCGTCCTCGCGAACCGCATGATCGGAAAGATTGATCCAAAGGAGCGGGCCGTTGCCGGCCAGAATCTCGGCGGGGCTCGAAAGGAACTCAACCGGGTTTTTGAGGACCGCAAGGCCGTGATTGATGCACAGGCCCAGGCTGAGGTGCTGAGGTCGGAGGGTGTTGATGTCACGATGCCCAGCCAGCGTGTCCCGGTTGGATCACGCCACCCCCTTGAGCTGCTGATCGGCCAGATTGAGGACTTCTTCCTCTCGATGGGCTGGCAGATTGGAGAGGGACCTGAGGTCGAACACGAGTGGTTCAACTTTGACGCACTGAACTTTGATGCTGATCACCCGGCTCGCCAGATGCAGGACACCTTCTATATTGACGGCACCACCGTTGGAGGGGCCGAAGAGGGCGATGCCTCCCTGGTGTTGCGGACGCACACCTCGCCCGTCCAGTCCCGCGCGCTACTGAAGCACGGTGCCCCCCTCTACGTCGCAGTTCCGGGCAAGGTGTTTCGCAGTGATGCGTTGGACGCCACCCACACTCCGGTCTTCCACCAGATTGAGGGACTTGCGATCGACAAGGGACTCACAATGGCTGACCTGAAGGGGACCCTCGACCACTTCTCCCGGGCGATGTTCGGCGAGGAAGCGAAGACACGACTTCGTCCCTCGTTCTTCCCGTTCACAGAACCCAGCGCTGAGATGGATTTCTGGTTCCCCCAGAAAAAGGGCGGACCCGGTTGGATTGAATGGGGAGGCTGCGGAATGGTCAACCCCAACGTCCTGCGCGCCGCCGGCCTAGATCCCGATGAGTACTCGGGATTTGCCTTTGGAATGGGACTCGAACGTACCCTCATGCTGCAGCACGGAATCTCCGACATGCACGACATTGTCGAGGGCGACCTGAGGTTCTCCCGCCAGTTTGGTCTCTACGGAAAGGGACGCTGATATGCCTTACATTTCCCTGTCGTGGCTTGCTGACCACGTCGAAGTACCCGAGGGGGCTACCACCGAGGAGCTCGCCGCCGACCTCGTCAAGGTTGGAATCGAGGAAGAAGAGATCCTCCCCGCGGCAGTGGTGGGCCCACTGGTCGCAGGCAAGGTGCTGTCGGTTCAGACCGAACGGCAGAACAACGGCAAAGACATCAACTACTGCCGCGTCGATGTGGGGCAGTTTAACGATGAGCCGGGAACAGGTGCTGAGAAGTCACATCTGGCAAGTCGAGGGATCATTTGCGGCGCTCATAACTTCTCCGAGGGTGACACGGTTGTTGTGGCACTTCCCGGAGCGATCCTGCCCGGACCATTCCCAATCTCCGCCCGCAAAACCTATGGTCACACCTCGGACGGAATGATCTGTTCTGAGCGTGAGCTCGGCCTCGGTAACGATCACGATGGCATCATCGTCCTCGACAAGATGATGGCTGGAAACCTGCCGACTCCCGGTACTGACATGATTCCACTCCTCGGTCTTGGAGAAGAGGTTCTTGAGGTCAACGTGACGCCGGACCGCGGTTACTGCTTCGCGGTTCGTGGACTTGCGCGTGAGTACGCGCATTCCACCGGGGCAAAGTTTCACGACCTGGGCAGCGTAGATGCTCTAAAGACACCCCTTCCGACTTCGGAGGAGGGCGCTTTCAAGGTTGAGGTTGCAGCTGATTCCATCCTCGAAGGACGACCGGCAGCCGACAGGTTTG
The DNA here is from genome assembly GCA_945949035.1 of uncultured Actinomyces sp. Taxonomy (GTDB): domain Bacteria; phylum Actinomycetota; class Actinomycetes; order Actinomycetales; family Actinomycetaceae; genus Scrofimicrobium. The sequence goes on along the minus strand of CAMFDH010000021.1, from coordinate 1,098 downwards.
TCACCCGGATCGTGCGTGGCATCGACCCGAATGCAAAGTCGCCCGACTGGATGGTCAAGCGCTTGGAGCAGGCGGGAATGCGCTCAATTGGACTTGCCGTGGATGTCACCAACTACGTCATGCTTGATCTTGGGCAACCGCTTCATGCTTACGATATTCGCGCAGTTGAAGCTCCATTCGTGGTTCGTCGTGCTGTCGAGGGCGAGAAATTCACCACCCTCGATGAAGTTGAGCGTGAGCTGGATGAGGGCGATATCGTCATCTCTGATTCGCCGAATGGTCCAGGATCGCGCATCGTTGGACTGGCCGGAGTCATGGGTGGTCAGAACTCTGAGGTCCAGGGGGACACAACCGACCTGGTCATAGAGGCTGCCCACTTTGACTCGATCTCAATCGCACGCACCTCCCGCCGCCACCGACTCTTCACTGAATCTTCAAAGAGATTCGAGCGCGGGGTGGATCCTGAACTTGCGCCGATTGCTGCAGCGCGTGTCGCTGAACTTCTGGCCGAATATGGCGGGGGAGTAGTCGATGACGCAGGTTTCGACCTCAATGCAGTCGTTCGACCCGCACCCCTTCGAATGAAGGCAAGCGAACCGAGAAGACTGACGGGAGTTGACTACACCCCGGAGCAGATCGTTGGGTACCTCGAGGACATCGGCTGTGAGGTTGAGTTCGATGAGGTGATTAGCGAGGGTGGAGGCGCTTCCTTCGAGTTCCTCGTTACCCCGCCGACGTGGCGTCCCGACCTGACCGGCGCAGCCCACCTCGTTGAAGAGATCGCTCGACTTGACGGATACGACAAGATTCCATCGCGGATCGCGATGGGTCCCGGATCTCAGGGGCTGTCAGTGCGGCAGCTGGTGAGGCGAAGGGCTGCTGACACGCTGGTCAACACCGGTTTGGTTGAGGTCAAGTCATACCCGTTTGTGGGAAACGCTCATGATCGACAGGGTATTCCCGAGGACGACATGCGTCGAAAGGCCGTGCGTCTGAGGAACCCACTTGCCGACGATGCGCCACTGCTGCGTACCTCTCTGCTTGATACAACGCTGGATATTGCAGCTCGCAATGCCGCTCGGGGTGTCAGTGATCTCG
>CAMFDH010000020.1 GCA_945949035.1 uncultured Actinomyces sp. | reverse complement strand
CGCCCTCGACAACATCAACCTTCCCCTTTCCTTCGTTGCAGCTGTGGCGTGGCTTGCTGTCATCACCGCCGGGCTGGCTGCCACAGTCCCTGCTGTGTGGGCTTCCATGAGAGACCCGGTGTCAGTACTGCGAACGCCCTAGGCCCACGTGCTGTCCCCCGCCGGTTGTCTTGTGCCACACGTTTCCAGGTTCCTTGCCTAGCGCGGCATCGGTAGGCTGGACGTTCAGCGTGCAGTTAGGGGAAGAAAGTATGAAGTTCCGCAACCACAGAAGGATTGTCGCCGGGGTGGTTCTCGGAGCTTTCCTGCTCACAGGGTGTTCCAGCGGGTTCACCGCCACCGGACAGTCGGGGGCAGAGGACGCGGACGGCCGATCCCCTCTCGTGGTGGCAATGGAACTGGCCTATCCCCCGTTTGAGACCAAGGATCTGGATGGGCAGCCCGAGGGCGTTTCCCCCGACTTCATGCGTGCCTTCGCCGATGCTTACGGCTACGACCTCGTCATTGAGAACACGGCGTTCGACGGCCTCATTCCGATGCTCCAGACGGGTAAGGCCGATGCCATCATGTCGTCAATGACGATCACTGATGAGCGTGGCCAGTCCGTTGACTTCACCGATCCCTACGCTAGCGCGCAGCTGGCGATACTCGCGGGCAGCGACTCAGGCGTAGCAGGTGTCGACGACCTCAACCAGCCGGGGCGGGTCGTCGCAGTGAAGACCGGTTCAACGGGTGATATCTACGCGACCAAGAACCTGCCGGAAGCTCAGATAGTGAGGCTGGCCGACGAAAGCGCCGCTGTCACAGAGGTGATCCAGGGCAAGGCGGACGGCTTCCTCTATGACCAGCTCACGATCTACCGCAACCAGCAGCGCAACCCCGAGACCACTGAAGCAGTGTTCATCCCCTTCCAGGACCCCGAGTTCTGGGGCATAGCGGTCGCCAAGGGCAATGACACGCTGCGGGAGCAACTGAACGAGTTCATCGCCAGCTACTCGGCAGAGGGCGGCTTCGACCAGATCACAGAGCGACACCTAGCCGAAGAGAAGGAAGCCTTTGACGAGCTTGGATTCACGTGGTTCTTCGATCTGAAGTAGGTACCTGGTTCACGCGCCAGCCCGGGGAGCGCACCCCCCTCGGCAAGCTGGTTGGCAACTACCTGCTGGTTGTTGTCATCGTGGTCGGTGTCTTCTGGCTGTCACTCTATGGCGCCGGAGTAACCCTCAACTTCTCCTTTGTTGCCGAGTACCGCACCCGCCTCCTCGATGGCTTCGTCCTCACCCTGTGGATCTGCCTTGGCTCGCTGGTCCTATCTATGGTCATAGGGATTCCGGTTGCTCTGGCGGCCCGGTCGAACATCCTGCCGCTGAGGTACGCCGCAGATTTCTACGTCAAGATCATCCGGGGCACTCCACTACTGGTTCAGATCTACCTCTTTTACTACATCATTGGCACAGCCTGGGGTGTCAACAACAAGACGCTGTCCGGCATCCTCATACTTTCGGTGTTCACGGGTTCCTACGTGGCTGAGATCATCCGGGGATCGGCGGCTTCGCTGGATCAGACGCAACTGTTGGCGGCGGACGCGGTGGGCTTCACCCGGGTTCAGTCAGTCCGCTATGTCATCCTGCCGCAGATGGTGGCGAGGACGCTTCCGGCCCTGACGGGTCAACTGGCCTCTTTGATCAAGGACTCCTCGCTGCTTTCAGTCATCGCGGTCATCGAAATTACGCAGACGATCCGTGAGATCACCGCTACCAACTACAACTTCTTCGGAGGCTACATTTTCCTCGGAGCGATCTACCTCTGCCTGACGCTGCCCCTCATGTTTGTCTCCTCCCATTTTGAGAGGAAGTTTGCCTATGACCACTAGGCTTCAGCTGCGCAATGTCTCCAAGAGCTTCGGGGAGCAGCAGGTTCTCAGCAAGATTTCGTTCGAGGACGACATATCGACAATGGCCTTGATTGGACCCTCCGGTGGGGGAAAATCAACCCTGCTCAAGATAATTGGAGGCCTCGAAGCTCCCGATAGCGGAGAGGTCGTCGTCGGAGAGCAGAGGGTCAACTACCAGGTCAAGGGGCTCCCTGCCTACAGGTCAAGCCTGGGCTTTGTCTTTCAACATGCCGGACTGTTTGCGCACCTCAGCGCCGAGGAGAACATTGCCCTCCCCCTGAGGGTGGTGCACGGAAGAGGCATCGAAGAGGCCCGAGAGAGGGCGGACGGCCTCCTCAAACGGTTCGGCCTCAGCTCAATCGCGCAGAAGCGTCCGGCCCAGCTTTCAGGTGGGGAACGCCAGCGGGTTGCCATAGCTCGCGCCGTGGCACCCAGCCCCCGCCTGCTACTTCTCGATGAGCCGACCAGCGCCCTCGACCCGGAGTACACGGCGGAGGTCCTAGACCTCATCAACGACCTCAAGAATGAGGGAACACAGTTCCTGATTGTCACCCACGAGATGGGTTTTGCTCGCAGGGCCTGCGACACGGTGGCGTTTCTAACCGAGGGGAAGATTGCCGAGTACGGGCCCTCCCAGCGGATCTTCACCGATCCTCAGACCGCCGAGCTGCAGCGCTTTCTCGGCAGGTTGAGCCAGTGGAGCTAACGCCTGCGGTCTTCGGCCCTCCGCAGAGTTAGGCGGGAGGGGCGAAGTGGTCGAAGCCGCCGGTGACCTGCTGTCCGTCTAGAGTGACGCGCGACCTGGTGGTATCGCTTCGGTTCGTTCCGTACTCGCCCACTGTGCCAATGGCTCGGAATGGGGCCGTGACGAGGACGTAGGGTGGGAACGCCACGAGCAGGGAGTGGTCCTCACCCCCATAGAGGACCCACTGAACGGGATCAACCCCGAGGGACCGTGCGGCCTTCTCCAGCGCCGCCAGGTCATCGTGAAGGCCGTAGCGCGTGATGTCGATACTGACTCCGGAGGCCTCGGCCATCCTGGTTGCATCCGCCACCAGTCCGTCCGAAACATCCATCATCGCGGTCGCACCACGGCCCGCTGCGAGCGGACCGGCAGAAAGCGGGGGTTTAGGGCTGCGGTAGAGGGCTACCGGCTCCTGGAACGGGGTCGGAACGGCCGCCCCGTGAAGGGCACCTGAGACAGCGCCCGAGTCAAGCGCTGCCAAACCTGCAGCTGAGCGGCCGAGGGTACCCGCGATGGCCAAGGTATCACCTGGTCGAGCACCTGAACGAAGCACCGGGTCACCCGCGAGGGTGCCGTGAGCAGTCACCGAGATAACCAGGGTCGGTCCGCGAGTAATGTCGCCGCCGACCACTCCGGCCCCGGCGTTGAAGGCCTCGGTGCCCAGTCCCCCGGCGAAGTCTTCCAGCCAGTCGATGTCGAGGTCGGCGGGCAGCACCATGGAGACCACCAGGGAGGTCGGCTTGGCCCCCATAGCGGCCACATCCGAGAGGTTCTGGGCAGCCGCCCTCGCCCCCACCTCTGCCCCCGTGGACCAGGCACTTCGGAAGTGCGATCCCTCGACCAAGATGTCGGTCGTGACAACGAACCTGCGGTCGGGTACCTCGACCACCGCACAGTCATCCCCGGGTCCCACCAGCGTTGAGCCACCAACCGGGAGGTACGGGGTTATGCGAGCGATGATCTGTTTTTCGCTGAGTTCACTGACCTTCACGGCAACCAACTTTCTTCAGAGCCTGGTTGTTGAGAGGTGTGAGGTGTAGAGGCACATTGCTGCTGCGGCAGCCGCGTTGAGTGACTCGGCGTCACCGAGCAGCGGGATCTCGACGAGGAGGTCGCAGATTGCCACCGCACCCTCGGACAGTCCTCTAGCTTCGTTACCGAACACCCAGACGTGCGGGTTCGCCAGCGCTGCCCCCACCCCATCCTCGGTCTCACTGTTGAGCGCAGCGAAAGCCAGGGCATCGAGCGTGACATCCGAGTCGTGACCCGAGGTGCCAAGAATGGGCCACTCGCCCTCGGGAAGATTGGCCCGCACCGTCTCCAGTGGCAGACGCAGAATCGGGATGTGGAACACCGATCCCGCAGATGAACGAATCACCTTGGGGTTGGCCGGGTCGACCGTCCCCGCTCCGAGAATGACTGCAGACGCACCCATGGCGTCTGCTGATCGGATGATGGTGCCTGCATTTCCCGGATCCTGAGTCTCGGGCAGGCAGACTACAAACGGGGCCCTGGCCTCAGTGCTCTGCGAAGACTGCTCGGCTCTTGCGTGAAGAACCTCCCACGTCTCTTCAGCGTCGGCCTCCAGGGCATCAACTGTAGCCACAGCAGCAATACCCTGACAGTCCGGGCTGATTGCCCTGGCAACCTCAGGGGTGACGTTGTGAACATAGTGGGTCGCGCGCCTCGAGGCAGCGGCCAGTTCCAGGTCGCGCTCCTCGACCTCATCCGTCAAATAGACATCAACAACGAAGCCCGGGCGGTGGTTCACCAGTTCGCGTACCGCCTGCGGCCCTTCAACCAGGATGCGACCGCTGCGGCGACGGCCCGAAGAGCCGCGTAACCCGGCAACCGTCTTGATTCTGTCGGAACGCGGGTTATCAATGAAGTTGTGGAAGTCCATGGGCAAACTCTACCGCGAGGTCGACCCCACCCTGACAGCAAGAAGGCGACCCATCACTGGATCGCCTTCTTGAGATGTTCTAAAGATGCCGAGAACTACGCAGCCTTGGGGGCGTTGACGTCCTTGGGCAGGGCTGCCTTAGCCGCCTGAACAATGGTGGTGAACGCTGCGGGATCGTTGACTGCGAGGTCAGCGAGCATACGACGGTCAACCTCAATGCCAGCCAGGTTCAGGCCCTGGATGAAGCGGTTGTAGGTCAGACCCTCGGCGCGGGCGCCGGCGTTGATGCGCTGGATCCAGAGGCGGCGGAAGTCGCGCTTCTTGTTGCGACGATCGCGGTAGGCGTAGACGTGGCTGTGAGTGACCTGTTCCTTAGCCTTACGGTAGAGGCGTGAGCGCTGACCGCGGTAGCCCGAGGCCTGCTCAAGAATGTCCCTGCGCTTCTTCTTCGCGTTTACTGAACGCTTTACACGTGCCATTGAAGTGTTCTCCTAAAAAGTCTGTTCCGGTACGATCACTTGCCGAGCAGTGAACGTACGCCCTTCTCGTCTGCGCGTGCGACGACAACATCACCCTCAAGGCGACGGGTCTTGCGCGAAGACTTGTGCTCCATCAGGTGACGACGACCTGCGCGCTCACGCATGATCTTGCCGCTACCGGTGAGGCGGAAACGCTTCTTAGCCCCGGAGTGCGTCTTGTTCTTTGGCATTATCTTTCCTTTTCGTGTTTTTCTTGTCGCCCGATCCCCAAAAAGGAACGAGGACGGGCGGAAGTCTTATTACTCGCCTGCGCGGGACTGGCGAACCTGTTCCCGCTGGCTACGCTCTTCGTGCTTGGCCTTGCGCTCAGTGCGGGCCGCCTCACGGCGCTCACGCTGCTGAACCATTGCATCAGCCTTCTTGCGGGTGGGAGCAAGCACCATGGTCATGTTGCGTCCGTCCTGGCGCGGAGATGACTCAACGACGCTGAGGTCAGCCACCTGCTCAGCGAGGCGCTGAAGAAGGCGAATACCAGCTTCGGGGCGCGACTGCTCGCGACCACGGAACATGATCATGACCTTGACCTTGTCGCCACCTTCGAGGAAGCGCTTCACATGACCGGTCTTCGTGGCGAAGTCGTGGTCATCAATCTTGATCCGGAAGCGGATTTCCTTGAGCTGGGTATTGGCCTGGTTACGGCGCGCATCGCGTGCCTTCTGTCCGGCTTCGTACTTGAACTTGCCGTAGTCCATGAGCTTTGCAACTGGCGGACGTGCCGTTGGGGCAACCTCTACCAGGTCCAAGCCGGCCTCTTCGGCAAGCCGCAGCGCGTCTTCAACACGCACTACACCAACCTGTTCTCCCGCGGGTCCAACAAGTCGTACTTCCGGAACTCGAATCCGATCATTGATGCGAGGTTCGCTGATGGCGCCTCTCCTTCCACTGTTTGGCCCTACTTGTGCCAACAAAAAAACTCCGTGCTGACAAACGCGCACGGAGCTTTCCCTCAGCAGACAGAAAACTGCATACAGCAGTCCGCCTACTTTGACCCGGCGCCTCTGACTACTGGTCAACTGTTTCCAGTGACTGTGTCTGACCACTAACCAGTTGGTTGGTGGCGGGCCCCCAGGTGGGAATAGCTCCACTTACGTTCGACCAACAGGAACTGTCAGTCTTTTCGGTCGGCTATAACCCTACCAGCCGACATCGTCTGTGCCGAGATCAGAATGGTGACATCCCGGTGGAACCTGTCACAGCAGACGTCCTTCCGGTCCCTTTACCTACTCCACTCTATCCACAGATCACCGAAGAAGCCCTTATCCACAGGTCGAAAGCAGACTGGTGCAGGTTTCCGCCGGACTTCGTAACCTTCGGAGATGACCCACCTCAGAGAGCTTCTGCTTCAGGACCAGAGAAGTCCTGTACCCACCTTCGGTTCGGGGTTCTTCCTGAACGAGGACGAACTAGACGCGATGGTCCATAGGCCGCAGGTAGCCCCTGACCGCGGTCCCACCCCGCCCGCCGACTCTCGATCCGTGCCCACGCCTATGTTCCGGTTTCCCTCTAGGCCAGAGAAACTGGACGCGGCGTGAGCCGTACGGCCGGAGCAGCAGCTGAGAGGCGTGGGTGCCGGGCAATGAGGCCCAGAGCATTCGCCAGTTGGAGCTTTTGAACCGCCATGTCCGTGGTGGGCTCAACTTCGAACAGCACCGCCACGTCAAGCAGTCCGCCCCAAATGCCACTTGCCTCTTCCCCATCGGAATCAGCGGGATGAACCTGCACGGCAACGATCCCCGGGCTCTGCGTTGTTGCGGCTTGCAGCAGTTCTTCAGCCAGTGAGACATCGTTCCAAGGGGCAAGCCACCTGTCGCCTCCCACCAGCGCATGGACAGCGGCGACCGGAAGGATGACAGTCGATTTCGACCCGGCATCGACCTGGATGGCGGGAGGAGCCCCAGCCTGGGTCGCAGCAACCGCCACCTTCTGGGACGACATCGTCATGGGGCGAGCAGTGGGATCCCACGCAGCAAGCTGCTCGGCAGAAGAGAAGGCAAGAACCACGGGCCCGTACTCTCCCTCAACTACCGGAAGCGGAATATCGTCATCTTCACCCAGTCCCTGGTTGCGGTGTTCGCCGCTGTCATCGGGATGCACCTCGACGGGTACTGGAACGATAAGTCGTTCTGTGACCAGGGCGGACTGAAGCTCCACCGCCCTGTCGGCGCGCTCGATTAGGGTCTCCGCGGGGGCTGCCAGAGCGGCTGCGGTCAGAGGAAGCAGGCTCCCACGATCCGAGCGATCGTGACGCAGTGTGAGGCGCTGTGCCAGTTTGGCGCGCTGAGCATCCGTCAGGTTCATAGTTCTCCGGCGACCACCAGCGCCTCGTCGATCGTGAACTTGCCGGCGTAGAGAGCCTTACCAACAATGGCGCTGTCGACCCCGAGCGAGACAAGTTCCCTCAGTGCAGCAATATCTTCGAGGGAAGACACGCCGCCGGATGCAACGATGGGGGCATCCGTCTTCATCGCAACCTTCTCAAGCAGCTCGAGGTTCGGGCCATTGAGCATTCCATCCCGACCGACATCTGTCAGGACGTAGCGTGAGCATCCCGCCATGTTCAGCCTCAACAGGGTGTCCCAGAGGTTGCCGCCCTCTTTGGTCCAGCCGCGTGCCGCCAAGGTTTCGCCGCGAACATCAAGTCCCACGGCGATCCTGTCGCCAAAGCGCCGAATTGCACTTTCAGTCCAGTCCGGGTTCTCGAGGGCTGCGGTCCCGAGGTTCACCCGGGTCACCCCCATTTCCAGGGCGCTCACCAGGGACTCTTCCCCGCGGATTCCCCCCGACAGCTCAATGTTGAGGTCGGTGGCATCAATGACACGCTGTAGCAGCTCTCGGTTCTGACCGCGACCAAATGCGGCGTCAAGATCGACCAGGTGAATCCACTCGGCTCCGGCCGCAGCGAACTGTTCGGCGATATCTACCGGATCGCCGTACTCGGTCTCCGTTCCGGCTTCACCCTGGACAAGACGCACCGCCTTCCCGTTGACGACGTCGATTGCTGGAAGCAAAGTTAGTTTCAAGTCTCTATCGCTTTCTTCGTCCTTTGAGCCACCCTGTCCAAGAGTCAGGGCCACGGAACTCATCGACCTGTTCAGGAGTGATCCTGCCGAGAAGCAGTTCCTCGGCGGCCAGATCTAGTCCAGCAAGGACCAGACCCGATGACAGTGATGCTTCAGGTTCACCATTGACGTAGCGCCGCGCAATGATGGTGCCGGTGAGCTGGGGCTCCCCCTCCCCGGTGGGATCCTCAGTGGTCCACGCCGTCATTGCAACTGCGCCGAGGGGACTCATCTTAGAGAGGAGGCGGGCCATTTCATCAACCTGTTTGGGCTGGGGACGTTCCTCACCGAGAAGGGCCATCATCTCTTCGGCCTCACTCTCTGCTCCCCCGACCTCGACATCCATGTAAACGGCACTGTTTCGTCCCAGCGAAACAACGGGGGCGGGTGAACCCACCAGGTCAAGAGCCGCCCGCAGAGCCGCAGGGGCATCAACCGGGGACAGAACGAGAGACCTAGCGGCCTTCTTCGGCAGGGGTGTCATCCCCTGCATCATCTCGAAGAACTGGGCATCCAGATCGTCACCCTGCAGATCATCACTCATGGTTTAGAGCGCTCCCTTTGTCGATGGAACTCCCTCAACACGAGGATCGATCGCAACCGCGTCGCGAAGTGCGAGAGCAAGCGCCTTGAACTGCGCTTCGACGATGTGGTGGGGGTCCCTACCTGCAAGAAGTGTGACGTGAAGGCAGAGGCCCGCGTTGAACGCGAAGGACTCGAAGACATGCTGTGTCATCGCGCCCGTGAAGTGTCCTCCGATGAGGTGGTAGGCCTGCCCCTCGGGTTCGCCAGTGACGACGCAGTAGGGGCGCCCGGCCACATCAACCACAGCCCGGGCCAGCGACTCATCGAGTGGAGCAAAGCCAGTGCCGTACCGTCGAAGGCCACGCTTGTCCCCAAGTGCCTTGGCGAATGCCTGCCCCAGGGTGATCGCAACGTCCTCAACCGTGTGGTGCACATCGATGTGAACGTCGCCCTCGGCCACAACATCAATGTTGATGAGAGAGTGCTTAGACAGTGCGGTCAGCATGTGGTCATAGAAGGGAACGCCGGTGCGAATGCTGTTCGTCCCGTTCCCATCCAGGTCAATGGTGACCCTGACATCCGACTCACTGGTCGTCCTCGTCACGGTCGCAGTGCGGTTCTGCTGTGTCACAGCGCCTCCTCTAGTGCCTGTCGAAATGCTTCATTCTCGGTGGGCGTTCCAACTGTAACCCTCAGGTACCCCTCCGGACCCACCTCTCGGATCAAGACCCCGCTGTCCACCAGCCTCTGCCACACCTCATGGCGGTTCGAAAGCGGGCCAAACAGTAGGAAGTTAGAAGAGGACGGTGCCACCACGAACCCCCGGTCGGAAAGCCAGGTGGCAAGTTGGTCACGTTCGTCACGAATCAGGGCGATCTGTTCCATCTGAGTTTCCGCGTGCTGCAGGCAGGCGCGAGCCGCCGCCTGGGTTACAAGGGACAGGTGGTACGGGAGGCGAACCTTCTGGACCTCGTGGACAATCTTCGGGGAAGCAATCATGTAGCCGAGGCGAAGTCCCGCTGCAGCGAATGCCTTCGACAGGGTTCGTGTCACCACCAAATGAGGGTGATCTGCAAGTAGTTCCATCCCAGAGGGCGTTCCCTCGGCGCGGAACTCCGCGTAGGCCTCATCCAGTACAACGATCGTGGCGGTTGGCTGCCCCGTTCGGGCAACCCTGGGTCCCGTCGTTTTGGCAACCGCGAGGATCTTCTCAAGAGTTTCGTTCGAGATTGCCTCACCGGTGGGGTTGTTGGGGCTGGGCACAAAGACCACCGCAGGACGCTCGCGTTCCATGGCAGCGGTAAGTTCCTCGCTGTCGAACCGCGGTAGTTCACGCGGGTCAGCAGCCGGCCCTCCCACGAGCACCCAGTCGGTATTGGTATCTCTCGCGTACTCCTCGTACATCGAGTAGGTCGGCCACAGGGCAAGCGCGCGACGTCCGGGACCACCGAAGGCCTGCAGCAACTGGGTCATGATTTCATTGGAGCCGTTGGCAGCCCAGACTGAGTCAACCCCGACCTCGACACCTGCTTCGGTATGAACGTATGACGCAAGGTCTTGTCGTAACTGGACCGCATCACGATCTGCGTAACGGTTGAGGTCGGTAACCGCATTCTTCACGGCCTCCGCTATCGAGTCGATGACTTCTGCGTTCGGTTGGAACGGATTTTCGTTCACATTGAGCCTGACAGGAACATCGATCATCGGGGCGCCGTAGGGCTCAACCTCGGCGAGTTCCGGACGGAACGGGAGGCGAATCTCCACCTCTCTGGCACTCTCTTCGAACTCATCGAGGACGGAGGGAAGAGCTTCGCCCTGAAAGCGGATCTGCGCGGCTTCACCGTGCGCAGGCAGCCCCTCGGCTCCAGCCAGGGTGACAAGAGCGGGCGCGACTAGCCTCAGTGCCTCACGAGAGTAGTCAACAACCTGCATCGAACGCAGGTACTGGGTGACATTGAGTCCGGCCGAGTACCTGGCGGTGCCGCCGGTCGGCAGGACGTGATTGGATCCGGCGACGTAGTCACCGAGGGGAACCGGACTGTAGTCGCCGATGAAGACAGCGCCCGAGGTCGTGATGCTTCCTGAGAGCTCCAGTGCGTTCTGCGTCTGAATCTCAAGGTGTTCCGGGGCGTAGGCTTCGACAACCTCCAGCGCATCTTCGAGAGTCTCGGTGAGGACGATGGCCGACTGAGGACCAGCCAGGGCAGTTGCTATCCTCTCTCTTTCCGCGCACTTATCCACCATGCCGGGAAGCAGTCCCTGCACTCGATCAACCAGAGTTGAGCTATTCGTAACCAGCACCGATGCTGCTGCAGGATCGTGTTCGGCCTGGCTGATAAGGTCCGCGCAGACAAACTCAGGTTGCGCACCTTCATCTGCGACGACGGCGATCTCTGTCGTCCCTGCCTCAGAGTCAATGCCACACACAGCCTGTACAACTCGCTTTGCTGCGGCCACGTAGACGTTGCCGGGTCCCGTGACCTTATCGACTGCGCGGCAGTGGTACTTGCCATCCGTGAAGCCGTACGCCATGGCCGCGATCGCCTGGGCACCTCCAACCGCAATCACCTCGTCGACGCCGAGCATGGCGCACGCAGCCAAGACAGTGGGGTGTGGGAGGCCGCCAAACCTGGCCTGTGGGGGGCTGGCCACCACCATCGACTTCACTCCGGCCACCTGGGCGGTCACTACGTTCATGACCACCGAGGAGGGGTAGACAGCCAGGCCGCCCGGAACGTAGAGGCCAACGCGGCCCAGTGGCACCCAACGCTGGTAGACCATGCCGCCGGGGACGACCTCGGTGGCGGCGGGCTCAGGGAGCTGCGCAGTGTGAGCGATGCGAGCATTTTCAATCGCAACCTCAAGGGCCCTCCGAACCTCAGGGTCGAGGTCACTTAGGGCCCGTTGCATCGTCTCGGAAGGCACGCGCAGTGATGGGGGGCGAACCCCATCGAACCGTTCCGCCAGGTCATAGAGCGCGGCTGCGCCCCTCTCTCGTACCTCTTCTACCAGGGGTGCGACGATTGCAGTGGCCGCTGTGGTATCGATTTTGGGTCGAGGCAGCAGGCTCTGAAGGTCCGATGGGAACGCGGTTCCACGCAGGTCAATGATTCTCACGTTGCCATCCTAGGAAGAACACACGTAGGTGCGCGGGGTCGACCAGAGGTTGGTAGTTCAGGAGATTGAATCAGCTCCGAGAAGCCCCTTGACTGCGGCATAGAAGGACGAACCGGGTTCGACCAGGAGCTTGTCGCCCAGATCGATGGTGGTTTGCTTCGAACGATCCCTGAGATTGACCCGGACCCGTGTGGTGCCCGGATACATCCGTATCGTCCGTGCCAGTTCACGCAGGCTATCTGGCGAGCACTGGTCA